>JASFQX010000027.1:0-9336 GCA_050115215.1 Chloroflexota bacterium | reverse complement strand
AAGATCGCCCGCCCCGATCTCATGGTCTGGGTCATCACCGGTGACGGCGACGCGCTCTCCATCGGCGGCAACCACATCCTGCACACCATGCGCCGCAACGTCGACGTCAAGGTCGTGATGTACAACAACCGCATCTATGGCCTGACCAAGGGCCAGGCCTCGCCCACCTCCGAGTTCGGCAAGCGCACCAAGTCCACGCCCGACGGCACCATCGACCAGCCCATGGTGCCACCGACCGTGGCGCTCGCGGCGGAGGCGACCTTCGTGGCCCGCACCATCGATACCTACAGCAGCCACATCCAGGAGACGCTCGATGCGGCCGGCAGGCACAAGGGCTCGGCCTTCGTGGAGGTGCTCCAGAACTGCAACATCTTCAACGACGGCGCCTGGCGTGACTTCACCGATCGCGACGTGCGCGAGGACCGGGTGCTCGAGCTCAAGCACGGCGAGCCCATGATCTTCGGCAAGGAGCGCGACAAGGGCATTCGCCTCGAGGGCATCCACCCCCAGGTGGTCACGCTCGGGGATGGCATCGAAGCGTCGGACCTGCTCGTCCACGATGAGACCGACGACATGCTGGCCTACATCCTCTCGCGCATGTTCTGGCCTGACTATCCGGTGCCCGTGGGAGTCATCCGGCGCGTCAAGAAGCCCACCCACCACCAGCTGGTGGCCGGCCAGATCGAGCTCGTCCGCGCCGACAAGGGCGAAGGCGTGCTGCGCGACCTGCTCTTCACGGCCGATACCTGGGAGGTCTCCTGACCGCACCCGTGGTCGTCGTGGCTGACGACCTGATGTGGTCCACGCGCATCGCCGAGGCCGTGCGTCGAGCCGGCGGGACGGCGGTGCCGCTGGCCTCCGAGCCCGAGCTTCGGGTGGCGCTGGAGGCCTACGAGCTTGGAGACGTCAACACCATCAGCGGTGCCATCGTCGACCTGGCCGTGCGCCGCATCGACGGCGTCGTGGCCATCGAACGGGTGGCCGCCGCGCGCCTGCCCGTCATCGCCGTGGCCGAGCACGATGACCAGCTCACGCGCAAGCGTGCGCTGAAGGCCGGAGCGATGCGCGTCTTCTCCTATCGCAAGTTCTCCGAGGATGGCACCCGCCTGGTGGAAGGCTGGCTGGCCGCGCAGGAGGCGGAGGGGGAGTGAGGTGCGCGAGGGCATCAGCGCCGCTCGCTACGCCGAGCGGCTGAACCAGGCCCGGACCACCGTGGCCGCGGCCGGCGCGTCGGCCCTGCTGGTAGGGGTCGGGCCCGAGCTTGAATGGCTGACCGGCTACGCGGCGCACGGCGGCGAGCGTCTGAACCTGCTGGTCATCCCGGCGACCGGCCAGGTCGTCTTCATCAGCCCGCGCCTGGAGGCAGCGGCCGCGCTCGCTTCCCCCGGCCTGTCGGAGGGCTCGGTCCCGCTGGTGACGTGGGAGGAGACCGAGGACCCGTTTCGCCTGCTACCACCGCTGATCGGCCCCGCTGGCGCGTCGCGTGTTCTGGTCTCGGACGGTCTGCGCGCGGCCTTCGTGCTGGGCCTGCAGGGAACGCTGCCCGAAGCCGAGTGGGGCCTGGCCTCGAGCGTGCTGGCGCCACTGCGGCGGGTCAAGGATGCCGAGGAGGTGGCGTTGCTGCGCGCGGCTGCTCACGCTGCCGACCGCGCCGTGGAACGCATCATCACCGGGCCGCTGGTCGGGCGCACCGAGGCCGACGTGGCCAGGGACGTGCGCGAGGCCCTGCTGGACGAGGGTCACGACACGGCCGAGTTCGCGATCGTGGCCTCCGGGCCCAACAGCGCCTCGCCCCACCACGAGCCCGGCCAGCGGGTCATCCGACCCGGCGAGCCGCTGCTGCTCGACATCGGTGGCCGCCGTGCCGGCTACAACTCCGACATCACGCGCACCGCCTGGATCGCCGCCGAGGGCTCGCAGCGCGTCGACGATGGGTTCCGCACCGTCTACGAGCTGACTGCGGCTGGCCAGGCCGCGGCCCGCGCGGCGGTGCGTCCGGGGGTCAGCTTCGAGCAGCTGGACGCGGCCGCGCGCGAGGTCATCGCCGCTGGCGGGCACGGTGACCACTTCATCCACCGGTTGGGGCACGGGATCGGCCTGGAGGTGCATGAGGAGCCATACGTCGTGGCCGGCAATCGTGAGCTGGCGGTGCCCGGCAACACCTTCAGCTGCGAGCCCGGCATCTACCTCGAGGGGCGCTTCGGGGTGCGTATCGAGGACGCCGTCCTGTGCACGTCCGATGGCGGGGAGTCGCTCAACCAGGCCCCGCGCGAGCTGCGGGTGGTCTCCGGCCGTTGATCGAGGCCTGGCCTGGGCGCCGGGCGGGCTGTCCCCGCCTACGGGTGTATCATCCGCCGACCGGGCGTCGCGTATGCGGCGGCCGCACGCATCTGACATCACCGCCGGGCGCCCAACGCGCGCCGTTCGCGAGCGGCGATCGCGGCGCTCGCGGGTAAGGACGAACCATGGCTGACAACAACGGCAGCCGCAACCGGGGTCCTGGCTCGGGCCAGGGCTGCACCCAGGCCCAGTTGCGACGCTTCATCAAGTCGCGGGCCTACGTGCCCATGCACGAGCTCCGCCGGCGCTTCTCCATCAACGGGGACGCGGACGACGTGCGCGTGGTCGAGACACGCTCGGGCCGCTACTGGGCCGGCCTGCCCGAGCGGGAGTGCGGCTTCCTGGCCGATCTGGTGGACAAGGGCGAGGTCGGCGTCGAGCTGTGCCACGACCCGTGCGTGGACATGATCATCGGGGTCTACGCCATCAGACCGGTCGGACGCTAGCCGCGCCTTGCGCCCATGACGACCCCGGACCCGATCGAGCTGTCGGTCGGCGTCGAAGGCATGACCTGTGCCTCGTGCGTCAATCGCATCGAGCGCTACCTGCGCAAGGCGGATGGCGTCAACGCGGCCAACGTCAACCTGGCCACCGAGCGGGCGACGGTGCTGGTCGACCCGGCCGTGGCTGGCCGCGCGGAGGTCGAGGCGGCCATCGAGGCCGCCGGCTACGACGTGCGTCCGGAGCGGGCCTCGCGCAGCACGACGGCGCTGACGCTCGAGGACGCCGATCCCGACGCCGAGCTGCGCGCTCGCGAGATGCGCGACCTGGGCCGCAAGGCCATCGTGTCGGTAGCGCTGGCCGTGACGATGATGGTCCTGATGCTGTGGCCGGACCTCCTCGGCCTGAGCATGACCGAGCTCAACTGGCTGCTGCTCGTGCCCGCCACCTTCGTCCAGTTCTGGGCCGGCGGCGTGTTCCTGCGGGCGGCCTGGCGACAGGCCCGACACGGGACCGTCTCCATGGATACGCTGGTGGCGCTCGGGACGATGGCCGCCTGGGGCTACAGCACGGTCGTGACCGTGGCGCCGCAGCTGGTGACCGAGGCCGGCATCGAGCCGGTGACCTACTTCGATTCGTCCGCCATGATCATCGGGCTCGTCCTCGCCGGGCGCTGGATGGAGGCGCGAGCCAAGTCGCAGGCCGGCAGCGCCGTCGCGGCCCTGGTGGGCCTGGGCGCTCGCAGCGCTCGGCGCGTCGTAGACGGGACCGAGACCGACGTGCCCATCGAGGAGGTGCGACCCGGTGATCTCGTTCGCGTCCGACCGGGCGAGAAGGTGCCGGTCGACGGGATCGTCGTCAGCGGCCAGACCAGCATCGACGAGTCGATGCTCACCGGTGAGCCGATGCCCGTGACCCGCGAGCCCGGTGACGAGGTCATCGGTGCCACCGTCAACGGGGGCGGCACCATCGTCCTCCGCGCGACCCATGTGGGGCGCGATGCCGTCCTGGGCCAGATCGTGCGCATGGTGCGCGAGGCGCAGGGGTCCAAGGCGCCCATCCAGCGCCTGGCCGATCGGGTCACCGAATGGTTCGTGCCGCTCGTCATCGCGCTCGCGGCCCTGACCTTCGCGGCCTGGTGGCTGCTCGGGCCCGAGCCGGTGCTGACCAACGCCCTCGTCTCCGCCATCAGCGTGCTCATTATCGCCTGTCCCTGCGCCATGGGTCTGGCCACGCCGACGGCGGTGATGGTGGGCACCGGCCGCGCCGCGGAGGTGGGTGTGCTCGTGCGCGGCGGCGCCGCCCTCGAGATGACCGGTCGCGTCGACACGGTGGTGTTCGACAAGACCGGAACCTTGACCGAGGGTCGCCCCTCGGTGGTGGCGGTGCAGGCCGCGGCCGGCTACACGGCGGACGAGCTGGTGGCGCTGGCCGCGGCCGTCGAGCGCGGCTCGGAGCACCCGCTCGGGGCGGCCATCGTGGCCGAGGCCGGGCGCCGGGCGCTGACGCTACCCGAGATCAGCGGCTTCGAGGCCACGGCTGGTCGAGGCGTGGTGGCCGAGGTCGGCAGCCGCAGGGTCCTGGTGGGCAATCGATCGTTCCTCGCTGCCGGCGATGTAGCCATGGCGGCCCAGCCACCCACGGCTCAGCAGGCGATCCCGGTGACGACGGTGTTGGTGGCGGTCGATGGGACCTTCGCCGGCAGCATCGACATCGCCGACGAGCTCAAGTCGACGGCAGCCGCCGCGGTCAGCCAGCTGCGGCGCGCGGGCTTGACGGTGCACCTGCTCAGCGGCGACGCGGCCCCCGCCGCGGAGGCTGTGGCCGCCCTCGTCGGCATCGAGCACGTCCGGGCCGAGGTCTCACCTGCCGAGAAGGCGGCCCACGTGCGGGCGCTTAAGGACAGCGGCCACGTGGTGGCCATGGTCGGTGACGGCATCAACGATGCGCCGGCCCTGGCTGCCGCCGACGTGGGCGTCGCCATCGGCACCGGCACCGACGTCGCCCTCGAAGCCAGCGACATCACGCTCGTCGGCGGCGATCCCCGCCTCGTGACGTCGGCCATGCGGGCGTCGCAAGGCACGCTCAAGGTCATCCGCCAGAACCTCGGCTGGGCCTTCGGCTACAACGTCGTGCTCATCCCGGTGGCCATGGGCCTGCTGTATCCGGCCTTCGGCCTGCGCCTTGATCCCATCCTGGCGGCGGCGGCCATGGCCTTCAGCTCGGTCAGCGTGGTGCTCAACTCGCTACGACTGCGGCGCCTGGTGGTGGAGCCGGATTCGGCCGATCCTTGGTAGGGTGCCGGGTGTGCTGAACACCCGCCGTCGTCCCGGGCCAGGTCGCGCTCGACCTCTGCTGTGGCTGTTCCTGCTGCTGGTGCCCTTCGTGGCCAGTGCCTGCATCACCGTCGAGAGCGATCTGCTGGTGACGCCGGCCCCGCCGCTCGCGACCGCCACGCCGGCAGCTTCGCCCACGCCGGCACCGATCGCCTCGCCCACGCCGGCGCCCACACCGGCGCCCACGCCCGAGCCGGTCGTGGCGGAGGTGCTGGGTTTCGTGCGTCACGATCTGCTCGACGAGGCGGCAGCCACCATCGACCCGGAGCTGGTCACCATCGCCGCCTTCCACAGCGTGGAGGCGGCCGCCAGTGGGCGCCTGGTCTCGAAGAAGGCCAACGGGGAGGTGCCGCCCGGCTGGGCCATGCTCGGCAGCGACCGGTTCGCGCAGCTCAAGGACGAGCTGCAAGCCGCGGGCGTGAAGGTGGTGCCGGTGATCCAGCGGGCCGCCTGGGCCGAGGGCACGCGCGAGCGCATGATCGAGCTGCTGAGCAAGCGCAAGAACCGCCAGGCGCTGGTCGAGAACATCGTCAGCTTCGTCACCAACCGCGGCTTCGACGGTGTCAACCTCGATTTCGAGCCGCTGCCGGTCAAGGTGGCCGATCAGTACGTGTTGCTCGTGCGTGAGCTGCGCGAGGCGCTCGATGCGGTCGACCCGGAGCTGCACCTCTCCGTCGACGTCGTGCCCGGCCTCGAGAACTACGACCTCGCGGCCCTCACCGCGGCCGATGCGGCCGACCTGGCGGTGATCATGGGCTATGGCTACCGTACGCCCGCCTCGGGCACCGCCGGCTCGGTCGCGCCGCTGGTCGATCCGGCCACCAGCGACCTGACCGAGAGCGTGGAGGCGGCCCTCGCCCAGGTCGGTGGCGAGCGCCTCCTGCTGGGGCTGCCGTGGTACGGGCTGGACCTGCCCACGGAGGCCGACCGGGCGCGGTCGGCGACGCGCAGCGGCGGGAACATCGCTCCGGGCTCCACGCTCGACTACGGTGACGCTCGTCGCCAGGCGGCCAAGACCGGCCGGCGCTACCAGCCCGACCAGGCCTCGGCCTGGACGGCCTACGCGGCCCGTGGCTGCGACGGCTGCACTCCCACCTGGCGACAGGTCTGGTATGACGACCCCGACAGCTTCGGGGCCAAGCTCGCGCTCGCGCTCGAGGAGGGCCTCGCCGGCGTCGGCGTGTGGACGCTGGGCATGGAGGACGGCCACGAGGAGATGTGGCTGGCCTTGCGCCACCACCTGTACCCGCGGATCGACGAGATCCCGCCCGGCGGTTCCCCGGCCCTCGATCCCGAGTCGGTCAAGGGCGACATCGACGGTCGAGCCGTCGTCAGCGGCAGCGCCCCGCTGCGGCTGTTCGCGAGCGACGACCCCGACGGCAGCGGGCTGGCCTTCGTGCGCATCGGTCTCGATGGTGAGCTGGGGCGCGACGGCCGGCTCGTGACGGGCCGGACCTACCCGGCGGTCGAGCGCATCGAGTTCCCGCTCGGAGACGAGTCCACCGGCGGCTCCCCGGCCGAGGGCCCCCGCTCCATCCACGTGCAGTGGCGCGATCTGGCCGGCAACTGGTCCGTGCCGGTCGTCATCGAAGCGCACGCCCTGACGCCGGCGACGACGCGGACGCCCGACGACTTCTAACCTCACGAGACGGCCGTCGACCGGGTCGCGGACGCGGCGCGAGCGCTCAGGCCGAGGCGGTGGTCGCCTTGCGCAGGACCAGGAAGTGGGACAGGCCGAAGACATGCAGCGGCGTGTGCTCGGCCACGTAGAGCGCGCGCCGCACGGCGCCGCCGATCCGCAGGTGGCGAGCGCTGAGGTTGTCGAAGCCCGGGTAGATGACACGGTGGTGCACCAGTCGCACCGGCTGGCCCGCGAACAGGCGCTCGATGCCGCGCCTGGTGTAGGCCCGGACGTGCGGCGCCAGGCGGTCACGGAGTGGATCGGGCAGCCAGTTGACGAGGGGGATGTTGCCGAACACGTAACGGTCACCGAAGTAGACGCCGTGGGTCTCGAAGGGGTAGAGCCGGTTGGGGGCGAAGGCCACGATGGTGCCGCCCGGCCGGGTCACGCGCACCATCTCGGCCGCCGTGCGGCGGTCGTCGTCGACGTGCTCGATGACCTCATTGCTGAAGACGAGGTCGAAGCGATCGTCCGGGTAGGGCAGGTCCTCGCCGTAGGCCTGGACGATGTTGGGCAGCTCCTCGCTGGCCTGGGCCACGCGCTCCGCCTCCACCTCGATGCCATGGACGTCATCGGAGAACCGGCGGAAGCGGCGCACGTAGGTGCCGATCCCACAGCCTACGTCGAGGATGGCGGCATCGCGAAGCTCGACGTGGCGCTGCACCATCTGCAGGCGGCGGTCCTGCCCGTAGCGCCACGAGTAGCTGGGACGGCCGCGCTCGATGGACGTGGCGGACGTCTGCTCGGGATCCTCGGCCGTCCCACGGGCCTGGGGTGCGCTGGCCATGTTCATCACGCCCAACGGTACGGCACTCGCGTGTCCCATGCCCGCGGGCCTCGACACGACGCTAGCATCGGGTCATGGCTCGACCCCGACCGCTCGAGGGCGATTTCCGCTACCGCCATCCCATCGAGATCCGCTACAGCGACACCGATGCCCTGGGCCATGTCAACAACGCGGTCTACTTCTCCTACTTCGAAGCGGCACGCGGGGGCTACTACAGGCGCGTCGTGGGCCACCCCTTCGGCACCGGGCCCGACGCCGACAAGCGCACGTTCGTCATCGCCGAGGCACACATCAGCTACCGCCAGCCGGCGTTCTACGGCGAGCCCCTCTACGTGGGTGTGCGTGTGGGCTGGGTCAGCCGCTCGGCCTTCAGCCTCGAGTACCGCGTGGAGGTGGACGCCTCGCCCCTGGGCCAGGCACGGGTCGCGGCCGACGGCTCCACGGTGCAGGTCTTCTACGATCTCAGGCGGGGACGCCCCATGCGCACGCCCGCCGAGCTGGTGGCCGACCTGACCGCGTTCGAGGGCCGCCAGCTGCCGCCCCGCCCGGACGACTGACGTGGATCGAGCCGGTGAGCCAGCCGCACGCCCATACCCTGACCGCCTCTTGGTACAGGTGGATGACGCCGCGGGCTAGGCCTCGAAGCGCTTGAACACCGCCACCGCGTTCTGACCGCCGAAGCCGAAGCCGTTGACCATGGCCGTCTCCACGGTCGCCTCGCGCGCCTGGTTGGGCACGTAGTCGAGATCGCACTCGGGGTCGGGGGTGTGATAGTTGATGGTGGGCGTGATGACGCCGTCACGGATGGCGCCGACGCCGCACAGTGCGGCCACGGCGCCGGCCCCGCCCAGCAGGTGGCCGACCATCGACTTGGGTGAGGAGACCGCGACCCTGTAGGCGTGATCGCCGAAGGCGGTCTTGATGGCCCTGGTCTCGGTGACGTCGTTGAGCGGGGTGCTGGTGCCGTGCGCGACCACGAAGTCGATCTCGTCGGCCGCCAGCTCGGCGTCCATGTAGGCCCGCTTCATGGCCATGGCCGCTCCGCGACCGCTGGGCTCGGGGGCCGAGATGTGGAAGGCGTCGGCGGTGAGGGCCGCCCCCGCCAGCTCGGCGTGGATGGTGGCGCCGCGCCGCAGCGCGTGCTCGGCCGTCTCGATGATGAGGATGGCTCCCCCCTCGCCGAAGAGGAAGCCGTCGCGCTCCTTGTCGAAGGGGCGCGAGGCCGTTTCCGGAGAATCGTTGCGCTTCGACAGCGCACCCATGTTGGAGAGGGCCGCGAAGCCCATCTTCAGCAACGGGGCTTCCGTGCCGCCGGCCACGACGACGTCGACCTCGCCGCGCTCGATCATGCGCAGCGCGTCGAGGAAGGTGATGACGCTGCTGGCACAGGCCGCGACCTGCGTCTGGACCGGCCCGGTGAGGCCGTACTCCATCGACAGCAGGCAGGCGGCCATCGAGCCAGAGAGGGCCGGGATGGCGAAGGGGCTGACGAAGCGAGGCCCGCGCGTCTCGGTGATGCGGCTGCCCTCGATGACCTGCTCCAGGCCGCCTCCGCCGGTGTTGACCACGACGGCCACGCGATCGCGCTGCTCGGGCGACCAGTCGCTGAAGTCGAGCCCCGCGTCGGCCACGGCCTCCTTGCCCGCGGCCATGGCGAAGTGGATGAAGCGGCTCATGCGCCGGGCCATCTTGCGGTCCATGCCCGTGGCCGGGTCGAAGTCCTTGACCTCGGCGGCGATCCGCACGTCAAG
>JASFQX010000026.1:0-9432 GCA_050115215.1 Chloroflexota bacterium | reverse complement strand
TACCGAGCCGGCCATCATCGAAAGGAGCGCAACGTGAAGCGTCTTGCCATCGTGCTGTCGGGCCTGCTGGTCCTCTCCGCGCCCGCCGGGCCGCTCCTGGGGGCCGAGGCCGGCGCCACCGACCCGACGTTGCCCTCCGCGGGCGGCGGCTTCGGCACCTACGAGCTGGTGCCCCTGCTCGACGAGGCCCAGGCGTACGCCGGTCCGCCGACACCGGCCTCGCTCGATGCCGTCTCCATGACCAACCAGGTCGCGCGGCTCCTGACCAGCGAGGCACGGGCGAAGCTGGCCGAGCAGGGCTTCGTCATCGTGCCCGAGGAGTTCCGCCTGTTCCATCACGCCTATGACGAGCAGTACTACGAGGGCACGCCGGTCTACGTCACCACCGACGCCGCCTATCACGCCTGGCACCAGGTCTTCGACAAGACCTTGCGTGATATCGAAACGAAGCGCCTCTCGCCGCTGCTGGGCAAGCTCCTGCGCGGGATGCTCAGGAACGCCCGCGCCCAGCGGCGGGCTCTCGCGGGCTCGGCCCTCGAGCAGGACGCGGCGCGGGTGGTGGACCTGCTCGCGGTCGCGGCTGCCGAGCTCGGCGTCAGATCGGGCAAGCTCAGTCCGCGGGCGAAGGCCGAGCGAGCGCTCATCGCTGCCCACGACCAGTCGACGGTCTCACCGATCCTGGGCACCGAGACCGACTACACGCTCTTCACGCCCCGCGGCCACTACACGCGCTCGAAGGCGCTGACGCGCTACTTCACAGCCATGTCGGTCCTGGGCCAGAGCGCCTTCCGCCTGCCCGGCTCGATCCAGACCGATGCCTCGGTCGTGACCGGCGTGGACAACCTGCGCCTGGCGCTGCTGGCCTCGCGCACGCTCGTGGGCGACGCAGACCTCGAGGCGCTCTGGCGCCGCATCTACGAGCCCACCGCCTTCCTGGTGGGCGTGGCCGACGACTACACGCCGTTCGAGCTGGCCGCGGCCGTGGAGACGGTGGTGCCCGGCGGCATGGCCGACCCACTGGCCGTGAGCGACGACGACACCCTCACCGCTGTCGCCGCGACGCTGCGGCAGACGCGGCCCGTCCTCATCGACGAGGAGCGACCGTCGGTGCGTCTGATGGGCACCCGCTTCGTCGTCGATTCGTGGATCCTCGACCAGCTCATCACGCCCTGGGTCAGCGATGCGCCCGACCTGCGAACGCTGCCCTCGGTCCTCGACCTGGCCGCTGCCTTCGGCTCCGACTTCGCCCTGGCCGTCCAGGACGAGGCCGGCGAGACGGCCTATCCGCGCTATCCCGAGCAGATGGCCGCGATGCGCGCGGCCGTGGCCGATCGACCTGACGAGGACTGGGGCGCCACGGTCTACGACGCCTGGCTGGCAGCGGTCGAGCCCATGTGGTCGCCGCACGGGCTGGCCTTCCCCGACTACATGCGCACCGAGGCCTGGGACGCCAAGAGCCATCAGACGGGCTTCGGCTCGCACGCTGAGCTGCGCCACGACACCATCCTCTACACCAAGCAGTTCGTCGGCGAGATGGGCAGCATCGAGCCCGAGCTGCCGCGCGTGCGCAACTGGGTCGAGCCCGACCCGGTGGCTTTCGGTCGCCTCTCGGCCATGGCCTCGCTCATGCGCGACGGCCTCTCTGAACGCGGTCTGCTGACCAAGGACACGAGGCGCCTGCTCAAGGACTACCTGGCCTTCGTCGATCGGCTGGGACGCCTCGCGGCCGACGAGCTGGCGGGCAAGCCGATCGAGATGGGCGAGCTTCCGCAGAACCGCGCTTTCTACGCCACCGACAACGAGTGGCTGCGTTCCATCGGCGGGACGCTCGAGGGCTTCTGGTGGCGCAGCGGCGACCGGCTCAACTCGAACCGGCCGATCCGAGACGACGACGCCGCCATCATCGCCGACATCGGCCGGGGCATCGACCTGGCCAAGGGCATCGACGAGGTGCTGGAGGTCGGCACCGGGCGGATCGATCGCATCTTCGTGCTGGTCCCCGACGACGAGGGTGCCTTCCACGTGGCCACCGGTGGCGTCTACTCCTTCTACGAGTTCCGCCAGCCCACGAGCGAGCGGCTGACCGACGAGCAGTGGTGGAGGATGCTGCGCAGGGGTGAGGCGCCGGAACGACCGAGCTGGCAGGACCCGCTGTTCCCCTGAGCGCGGAGCCGGCGGGCGTTCATCCCGAACGGATGATGCGGTCGCTCGAGCCGCTGATAGCGTGGCGCTATCGACGTCAGTGGGCGTAGCCGTGTGCGCATGCATCTCCCGCTCGCGCCAGCGGGCCGGGACATCGATGCGCCGACTGAGCCGTCGATGTGCCGACAGCAGCAGGACACCCAGCCCCGAGGGGCGTGGCAAGAGGGAAAGGACCCATGGCAGATACGAAGACCGACGTCCTCGTCTGTGGCTACAGGGACGTCGCGACCGCGGAGCAGGACTTCGACACGCTCGTCTCACAGGTACAGGCCAAGCAGGTCCGCATCCAGGCGGTCATCCTCATCTCCCACGATGCCGACGGCGACGTGGCCGTCCAGCGGACCGGCGACAACCTCGGGCGCACCGGCGTCAAGTGGGGTGGCGCCGTGGGCTTCCTGGTCGGCCTGGCCGCACCGCCGCTGCTGGCGGCGACCGCGCTCGGTGCGGCCGGCGGCGGCATCGTGGGCAAGTTCGCGGCCAAGCGCGTGGAGAGCGGCCTCGGCGACATGATCGGCGAGAACCTCAAGCCGGGCACGGCCGTCGTCATCGCCATGCTCGACGAGGACCAGCTGCTCGGTGTCGAGAAGGCGCTGGGAGGAGCGCTGGCGCGGTCGGTGGCCCAGACCGACAAGAAGGGCGATGCCGCGCTCAAGGACTCGCTGGCAGAGGCCATGGGCAAGTTCAAGCCGGACCGCACGGTCCTGCCCATCCCCGACCGCAAGTTCGGCGGCGCGCTCGATCGCACCATCGGCCGCTCGGTCGCCGATTGGTCGTTCATCCCGGGACCACAGCCCCCCGAGGATGCCCCCAACGTCCTGCTCGTGCTCATCGACGACGCCGGCTACGGCGGTCCCGAGCTCTTCGGCGGCGGCATCCATACGCCGGCCCTGCAACGCGTGGCCGAGAACGGCCTGACCTACAACCGCTTCCACGTCACGGCCGTCTGCTCCCCGACCCGCGCAGCGCTGCTTACCGGCCGCAACCACCATCGCGTGGGCATGGGCGGCATCGCCGAGTTCCCCGGGCCGTATCCCGGCTACACCGGCCAGCTGCCGCGCAGCTGTGCACCGTTCCCCCGCGTCCTCAAGGAGAACGGCTACGTCACCGGCGGCTTCGGCAAGTGGCACCTGACACCCGGACGCGCGTTCGGCCCGGCCGGCCCCTTCGAGCGCTGGCCGCTGGCCTGGGGCTTCGACCACTTCTGGGGCTTCCTCAGCGGCGCGTCAGGCCAGTACGACCCGGTCATCACCATGGACAACACCACCATCGGTGTACCGGAAGGCGAGGATGGCGAGTCGTACTACTTCCCCGACGACCTGACGGACAAGTCCATCGAATGGCTGCACGCGGTTCGCGCACAGGACGCCAGCAAGCCCTGGTTCCTGTTCTACTCCACCGGCTGCTCGCACGCGCCGCACCACGTGGCCAAGGAGTGGGCCGACAAGTACAAGGGCAAGTTCGACGAGGGCTGGGACGTGTACCGCCAGTACACGTTCGAGCGCCAGAAGGAGCTGGGCATCATCCCGGCGGACACCGAGCTGACCGAGCGGCCGGAGGTCTACAAGGCCTGGGAATCGTTGAGCGAGGCCGAGAAGACGCTCTATCGCCGCCAGATGGAGGTCTTCGCCGGCTTCAGCGAGAACGCCGACTGGAACGTCGGCCGATTGCTCGACAGCATCGAGGAGATGGGCGAGCTGGACAACACCATCGTCGTCTACATCTGGGGCGACAATGGCGCCAGCATGGAGGGCACCTTCACCGGCTCCTTCAACGAGACCACGTTCTTCAACGGCGTCATCCTGGAGCCGGCGGAGCAGCTCGAGATCATCGAGAAGTTCGGCGGTGTCGAGGAGCTGGGCGGTGAGCACACCGCGCCGCACTACGCCGCGCCCTGGGCCCACGCCAACAACACCCCCTTCCAGTGGGGCAAGCAGATGGCCAGCCATCTCGGCGGCACGCGCGACCCGATGGTCATCTCGTGGCCCGAGCGCATCAAGGCCCGGGGCGAACTGCGCAGCCAGTTCACCCATGTCATCGACGTCGGGCCGACCATTCTCGAGCTGGTCGGTCTGCCGGAGCCGAAGACCGTCGACGGCATCGAGCAGCAGCCCATGGATGGCACCAGCTTCGTCTACACCCTCGACGACGCCGGAGCCGGCGAGCAGCACGTCGTCCAGTACTTCGAGAACTACGGCAGCCGGGCCATCTACAAGGACGGTTGGTGGGCCTGTGCCAAGCTGGACAAGCTGCCCTGGGACCTGAGCAAGCCGACGCTGCAACGCTTCGGGCCGGACAACTACGACCCCGAGCAGGACGTCTGGCAGCTCTACTACCTGCCCGATGACTTCGCGCAGGCGCACGACCTGGCGGGCGAGCAGCCGGAGAAGCTGGCCGAGATGGTGGAGCTCTTCTGGCAGGAGGCGGAGCGCAACAACGTGCTGCCGCTGCTGGGCGGCTTCGCGGCCTTCTTCGGGATCCTTCCGCCGATGCCGACCGAGACCCGCTTCAGGTTCGCCGGCGACGTGCAGAACGTGCCGGTGACGCTGACGCCCCACATCCAGGGCCGCTCGTATGCCATCGAGGCCGACCTAGAGGTGCCCGAGGGCGGCGCCGAGGGCGTGATCGTGGCCAATGCCGACTTCATCGGCGGCTACGCACTGTGGGTGGACGAGCAGGGCTACCTGCAGCACACCTACCAGTTCCTGGGTATCGAAACCTACAAGCAGACCTCGAGCGAGCCTCTGCCCACCGGCGACGTGTCGGTCAAGATGCTCTTCGAGGCAGACGAACCCAAGCCGGGGGCCGGTGGCAACGTCACCCTCTGGATCAATGGCGAACAGGTGGGCGAAGGCCGATTGCCGCAGACGGTGGCCATGCTGTACACCACCTACGCGGCCATGGATATCGGTCGTGACAACGGCGGCGTCGTCGACCTCGACTACGAGGACAGGGCGCCCTACGCCTTCACCGGCACGGTCAAGCAGGTCGTCTTCGACCTCAAGCCGGCCACGCTGCAGAAGGAGCAGGAGCTCCACGAGCATCGCGAGACGCAGGCCGTGGCGCACGGCATGGCCGGCTGACGACCATCGGCCATCGCATCGCGGTCGCCACCAATGTGGCCGCGATGCATCCCACGACCGGACGAGCGGGTTTCACCCCGAATGGATGATGGCTCTCGCGAGGGCCTCCATAGACTCAGCCCCGGACCCAGTGACGGGTCCGCCCCGCAGAGGAAGGAGTGATCCACTATGGCAGTCGGACCCGTACAGCTGCTTGTCATCGGCTTCGAGCAACCCGATTTCCACGGCCAGATCATCGAGGAGCTCGAGAAGCTGCGCGAGAGCGACACGATCAAGGTCATCGACAGCCTCGCCGTCTACAAGGACGCGGAGGGCGACATCGAGGTCATGCACCTGAGCAACCTCAGCCGCGACGAGGCCATCGAGATCGGCAGCAAGGTCGCGGCCCTTGTCGGTCTCGGCATCGAGGGCGAGGAAGGTGCGATCGTGGGCGCCGAGATCGGCGCCGAGGTCGCGGCCGAGGAAGGCATCCACGCCTTTGATGAGGAGACGGCCTGGGACGTCATCGGCGAGATCCCCAACGATTCCGCGGCGGCCCTCCTGCTCATCGAGCACCACTGGGCTGTCGGCCTGCGCGACGCCATCGCGTCCGCCGGTGGCTTCCGCCTGGCCGATGGCTTCATCAGCCCCTTCGACCTCGTGGCCCTGGGCATGGTCACAGCCGAGGAAGCCAGGCAGCAGGCCGCCCTCGAGTCCGCGGAGGCGGCCGAAGCCGCCAAGGCTTGACCGGGCGCTCAGCGGCCGAAACCTTCACTCACAGACGTAGAAAGGAGACGTCCAGATGACTGAACCGCTAAGCGTGCTGGGCACGGGCCGACGCGTGGCCCGCCGCACCGCTCGACGGACCGCCCGCCGGCGGTAGAGTCCGGGCGCCACGCTGGCGCAGGACCATACAGGAACGACCGCGCGCCGTATGGCGCGCGGTCGCTGACGTCCTCTGTGCTGCAGGGGCTACGCGGTCTCGGCAGAGCTGCCGTCCTCGGCCACGGTCACGCCCGCAGGCGCAGCGCCCTCGAGGGCCGTCTTG
Source organism: Chloroflexota bacterium (assembly GCA_050115215.1). GTDB lineage: Bacteria > Chloroflexota > Limnocylindria > Limnocylindrales > CSP1-4 > JAFMJV01. The sequence continues at coordinate 3,123 of JASFQX010000026.1, read as the reverse complement.
AGGTCATCGGTGACGCCGACGCTGACGACCTCGCCGCCGAAGTTGTAGAAGATCTCGCGGACCTGGTCCTGGTCACCCTCCTGGGTCACCGCGATGGCCGCTGCCTGGCCCAGCTCCAGCGATTCCCCGAGCTTCTCGATGTCGGCGCTGGGGATACCAGCATCGTGGACCTTGGCGATGAGGCCACCGACGACGCCACCGGCCGCGAGCGCACCCCAGCCCACCGGGCCCAGCAGCAGTCCGGCCACGGCGACGGTCGAGGCGCCATAGACGAAGCCCTTGCCGCCACCCGCGTCCTTGCCCTCTTTGAACTCGAGGTTGCCGCCGCCGTTGTTGAGCACGTAGGCCTGATCGGCGAGCTTGATGCCGGCATCCTTGACTGCCGCGATAGCGTCCTTGGCGCCGAGGACGTCCTTGTACTTGGCTACGACCACGTGTAGTGCCACGGTTGCGTTCCTCCATGTCGGTGCGGCAGGACGGTACGGCTGCGCCAGGTTCATTCGGTTCGTCCGGCCACCTCACCGGTGCGGTCACCCGACGTCGCGCGTGACCGCCCGTCGGCGCCAGCCGCTGGCGCGGACAGTCTACGCCGGGAGTGAGGACGCACGAGCCTGCATCTGGATTCGGGCGCGTGCTACGGTCGCTCAGCATGTCCACGCGCGTCCGATCCAGCCAGCCTCGCGCCCCTGAGCCGTCACGAACCGACGCCTGGTCGATCGTCGATCCGAGTCGCCTGGGCCCACCGGCTGCCGACTACGAGATCGTGGCGCGTCATCGATTGGTCGCGCTGCGCCCCCCGGCCGACGACGCCCATGTCGTCCTCGTCGTCGCCCCGGCCGGCTACGGCAAGACGACCCTCGTCTCAGAATGGGCGACGCGCGCGACGACCCCGGTGATCTGGCTGTCGCTGGACCAGCACCTGAACGACCCGACAAGCCTGGTGGCGCACCTGGCCGAGGCGACCATGCGTGTGACCGGTCCCGACCCCAGTCTGGAAGCGTCCGTGCGGGCCCCCTCCGCGAATGCCTGGACCAGCTCCGTTCCCCGACTTGGCATGGCGCTGCAGCGATCGAGCCCACACCTGATGGTGCTTGATGACGTCCATGCCATCACCTCACCCGCCAGCCGCGACGTGATCGACTGGCTCGCGCTCCACGTGCCGGCGGGCGGGCAGCTCGTCATCAGCGGTCGCTCTCTCGAAGGGATGCGCCTGGCCCGCTTGCGTGTGAGCGGCGACGCGGCCAGCCTGGGACAGGCGGACCTGGCCCTGACCGATGCCGACGCGCTGGAGCTGATGCGCAGGGCTGGCCTTGACATCTCGATGACCCGGGCACGCGAGGTCAATCGGGAATGCGAGGGCTGGGTGAGCGGAGTGCTGATGACCGTCGCATCCCGGTCCGGCCGGCCTGTTACCCAGAAGCCGGCCGCGCGCGTGGTGAGCGACGAGTTGGTCCTGGCGTACGTCGACTCGGAGATCCTGGCGCCCCTGTCGGCAGACCAGCGTGAGTTCATGACGAGGGCTTCGCTCTTGCGCATGCTCACGCCCTCCTTGTGTGACAGCGCACTCGAACGGACGGATTCCGCCCAGCAGCTCGAGGAGCTGCATAGGTCCAGCGCCTTCGTGAGCCGGCTTCCGGACGGCTCGAGCAGGCTCCATGACCTGGTTCGCCTGACCATGCGGGGGCGGATCGAGAGGGCACAACCAGGTATCTCCGCCGCCATCATGCGTCGGGCGGCCATGTGGCACGCCGAGCGGGGGGACACGCATGAAGCGGTGGAGTACGCCCAACGTTCGGGAGATCGTGAGCTGGCCTGCCGGCTCATCGGCAGCTACGCCGTCGTCCTGCTGGGCCATGGCCGGACCGAGACCCTGAAGTCCTGGTTCGACTGGGTCGAAGCCAACGACCTCATCTCCACCGACGCCGCCTCGAGCAGCAGCGGTGCGATCGTCTCAGCCCTGACGGGCGATCCACAACGGTGCGAGCGCTGGACGGCCGCAGTGCTTGACATGGCCACGCGGTCGGAAGGCTCGGTCAAGGCCCAGTGGTTGCCCTATGCCTTGCACCTCGACGCCTGGCTGTGCCGACGCGGCGACGCCACGATGCTCGAGTCAGCGACCCGGTCCTGCGAGCTGCTCGGCCCGGACAGCCCCCTGTACGGGTCGGCCATCGGTGCGCTCGGCATCGCGCAGCTCATGTGCGGCCAGGACCAGGCGGCCATGCGCACCATGCAGCGTATCGTTGACGAGCTCGTCCTGAACCCGGACCAGAATGCCGTGACCGTGGCGCAGGTCTACCTGGCGCGCCACGCGCTTGCGGAAGGCGACCTTGACGCGGCATGGGACCTGCTCCAGCAGGCGGGCGCTCGCCGCCGCGAGCTGAGCATGACCGAGAATGGCCTGCACGCCCTGCATGATGCGGTCAGCGCCCGGGTGATGCTGGCCATGGGCGGTTCCCCCGATGACGTCCGGCCCTTGCTGGTCCACGCTCAGACGGTGCGGCCTCAATCGTCGTGGGCCATACCAGGCCTGGCCATGCCCATCAGGCTCGAACTGGTGAAGGCGTACCTCGCGCTGAACGACGTGGCCGGAGCGCGCGCGGTCCTGCGCGAGGCCTACGACATCCTGAAACGACGCCCGGGGCTGGGAGCGATGGAGGCGGAGGCGAACCGACTGCAGGATCTGCTCCGCACGCAATCCGAGACGGTGACCGGCCCGTCTGCACTCACCTCCGCCGAGCTGCGCCTGGTGCCCTGGCTGGCGACGCATCTCTCGTTCCGGGAGATCGGCGAGCGACTCTACCTGTCCACCAACACGGTCAAGACGGAGGCACTCTCGACCTATCGCAAGCTCGGCGTCTCGTCGCGTTCGGCCGCGGTGGAAGCCGCTGTCAACGCGGGCCTGCTGGACCCGGCCTCGCTCCCCGGCATCCTCCACGCCGCCTCGTGGCGGGACGTCGATCGGGGGGATCCGGACGTTACCCGGGAGGATTCACCCGTTCGGGATGATGGCGACCCGTGAGCGCCGTGGTCCACTAGCCGAGGTCCGGAACAGCAGTCCCGGGCCGTAGGAGTCAGGGTGAGGATCCACCGGCGATGATCACGGACCGGCTCGACTACGAAGAG
>JASFQX010000025.1:0-9524 GCA_050115215.1 Chloroflexota bacterium | reverse complement strand
ATCGTGGTCCGTCAGGACGTCCCCATGCTGCTGGCCGAGGACGAGTGCGGCCGCCTGCTCACCGCCGCGCTGGCGGCCGCCGGCGCTCCGGCCCGCGCGACCGTCACGCTGACGCTCAGCGACGACGCCGAGCTGGCCGCGCTCAACGCTGAGCACATGGGCAAGGACGGCCCCACCGACGTGCTCAGCTTCCCGCTGCTGCCGCCTTCGGCCTTCCCCCCGCACCTCGGCCAGGATTCGGCACTGCGCGAGGCGACGCCGCCGTTCCCGCTGCCGCCGGGCGAGACGCCGCACCTCGGGGACATCATCGTCTCGGTCGAACGCGCTATCGAGCAGGCCCAGGGCGGCGCGGGCGGACAGACGAGCGATGTGCGCTGGGCACCCGACGACGAGCTGCGCCTGCTCATCACCCACGGCGCATTGCACCTCTGCGGCTGGGATCACGCCGAGGCTTCAGAGGCCGCGGCCATGCGCGCCCTCGAACGTCGCCTCCTCGGGCTGACCGAACCGACCTAGCGCAGGACCGGGCCGCCCGACCGCGATGCCCATGGCGTCGGGCGCCGGGCTCGAGCCCTCGACTACGGGTCGTCGTGCGGCCAGCGGTGCTGGCGCCACCAGCCGATCCAGATGCCGGAGCCGATGGTGGCGATGACGACCCCCACGACGATCGCGAGCGCCGCAAGGACGTAGGTCAGCTGCTCCATGGCGCACCTCCAAGCCCATCATCGGAGGCGGGGCGCTCCACGCCAAGGGCCGCATGGCTCAGCCTCGCGAGGTGGCCTACGATCCGCCCATGCCTTCCCCTCGTTCTCCCACCCTGATAGGCGTCGTGATCCTGGCGCTGGGCCTCACCGCCCCGGGAGCTGCAGCAGGCGACTGCGCGCAAGGGTGGTCCGGATCGCCCGCGACACTCGTCCGCACCGACCACGATGTCAGCGGCAACCGCATCGCCGCTGGATGTGGCCCGCTGGAGGGCGAGAACCTCGAGGTCGAGCTCACCGGCACACCGACCTGGGTCCTGCCCGACCCGACCGACCGCGGCCGCTCCTGGATCGTGGTGCTGGAGGACGGCACCGTCGAGCTGGCGACCGCCGCGCCGGGACGGGCGCCCGCCATCAGCCAGACGCAGAGCCCGCCGCTCGCGCCCGGGCATCCGCCGCTGGCCGCGACCCTGGGTGATGACGAGCTGACCATCGGCAGTGCCCTCGCGGCCGCCGGCTGGTTCGAGGCGCCCCTGCCCGATGCCCGTGTCACCGAGCTCGATGGCACCGCTCTGGTGGCGCTCACCGGGCCCACCGACCGCTATGCGCACGGCGTGCTGGGGGACGAGCTGGAGGCCACGGCCATCGACGTGCGCGCCGCCGAAGGGCTGCAGGCACGGATCGAGGTCGAGGCCGACGAGGTCATCGAGGGCACGTCGGCCATGGTCGTGAAGCTGGCGTCTGATGACCCCGAGTCGCTGCTGCTGGTCACGGTCAGCGACGCCGCCGACGGCGCGCGCCTGCGCGCCTACGATCTCGCCGGCTCGCAGGTGGCCGAGTCGGCGCCCATCGGCCAGGGCTTCCGCTGGCTGCACCAGATCGCGGCGGCACCCATCGGCCCCACCGGCGCGATCGAGATCATCGCGGTTCGGACCCCCCATATCGACGGCCGGATCGAGGCCTATCGCCTGGCTGGCGGCAGGCTCGAGCGGGTAGCCTCACTGGCCGGCTACAGCTCCCACCGGCTCGGCTCGGCCAACCTTGACATGGCCCTGCTGGCCGACGCGGACGGCGACGGCGGGCTGGAGGTGGTGGTGCCCACCTCCGACATGCGCAGCCTGGCCGTGCTGGAACGGACAGCCGTCGGGTTCGAGGAGACCGAGCGGCTGACGTTGGACGGCGAGCTGGTCACGAACGTGGCGGCCACCCCGACCGACGGTGGCGCGCTGGTGCTGGCGGCCGGCACGGCCGACGGGCGGCTGCGCATCTTCCGCTGACGCGTCCCTGTACCATCGCTGGCACGACCGCGTCCGCGGAGTCGGGCCGCGGTCGGTCGGCATGCCCAGCGGGAGTGACACCAGCGCTGTGAAGAAGATGGTCGTGGGGCTCGGGAACCCGGGCTCGCGCTACGCGAGGACCCGCCACAACATCGGCTGGATGGTGCTCGACCGCCTCGCCGATCGTCACGGTGCCGCCGGCAGGGCCAAGGAGCGGGACGCGTCGGCCACAGCGCGCGGCCGCATCGGCGACGACGAGCTCATCCTGGTCAAGCCGCTCACCTACATGAACGAGAGCGGCCGGGCCCTGCGCAAGGTGCTGGCCCGCGAGCGCGTGCCGCTCGAGGACGTGCTGGTGGTGGTCGACGACATGGACCTGCCGTTCGGCCGGCTGCGCATGAAGGCCAAGGGCAGCGCCGGCGGTCACAACGGCTTGCGCTCGATCATCGCCGAGTTGGGCACCGAGTCCTTCGCGCGCCTGCGCCTGGGCATCGGCGCGCCCAAGGGGGGCGCCATCTCACACGTGCTGGGTGACTTCGAGCACGCCGAGCAACGGCACCTGGACCTGATCCTCGACGCCGCGGCCGACGCCGTCGAGCTGTGGGCCGAACGGGGACCGGCGGTCGTGGCCAACCGGTGGAACGGGTGGAAGCCCGACCTCGTCGGAGAGCCGGCCCCCGCCGCGGCCCCCGCCCCCGCGCCCGGGGCCGATGGCCCCAAACCGTCGTCCCGCGACGTCCGGCCTGAGCCGGACGCAGCTGGCATCGTGCGCACCCGCAGCGGCTGGCGGAGGTTGCTGCCGGACCTCCTCGACCGACGGCGCCAAGACAAGCCGTGACGGACAGCATGCGGCGCTCGCGACCGCGTCGCCGGCGAGAGGAGCGCACGGCGCCGGGACCGGTCCGGCACCACATCCCCGACCTGTCGCCGCTGACCGGCCTGCTCGCCGCCAGCGGCGAGCTTGAAGCGCTGGTAGAGCGCTTCGCCAAGGCCGCCGGCGGACGCGTGGGCCGCGAACTGCGCCACCTGACCTACGCCGCCGTGCCGCATGGGGCCAAGACCTACCTGGCGGCGGCCCTGGCGCGGGCCTCCGGCGAGCGCCTGGTGTGGATCGCGCGCGATGCCGAGATCGCCGACCGGGTGGCGGAGGAGCTGGCGGCCTGGCTCGGCGGCAGCGAGAAGGTGGTCACGCTCGAGCCACGGACCGCGCTGGCCTACGAGCGCTCGGAGCTCGTGCGCGACGAGTCGGCGGCCCGGGTGGCGGCGCTCGCAGCCTGGCAACGCGAGGACGGCCCCGCCAGCATCCTGGTGGCCAGCGTGCAGGCCCTCTTCCAGCGCACGCTTGCGCCCGGGGACATCCCGACCGAGCCGCTACGCCTGAGTCGTGGCGTTCGCCTGGGGCCGGAGCGAGTGTTGCGGGCGCTCGTCGAGCTCGGCTACGAGCACGTGCCCGAGGTCGGCGGCCGGGGCGAGTTCGCCCGCCGCGGCGGGATCATCGACGTCTTCCCCGCTGGCCAGCCGATGCCCGTGCGCATCGAGTGGTTCGGGGACGAGATCGATTCGCTGCGCGCCTTCGACCCGGCCGACCAGCGCGGCACCGGTGCCATCGAGTCGGCGCCTCTGCTGCCGGCGTCGGAGTTCCTCCTCGGTCCCGGCATCCGCGACATGCTGGTAGAGCGCATGCGCCGGTCGATCGAGCGCCTGCCCGAGGGCCTGCAGGCCGACCTCGAGCGATTCGCCAGCGGCGCGCTCGGTGACGCGGCTGAGCTGTGGGCAGGCTATCTCGCCCCGCACACCGCCATCGATCACCTCGGACGCAGCATCTGGCTGGTCGACGAACCGGACGAGGTGGCGGCGGTGGCCGAGTTTCTGGGCTCCCAGGAGCGCGACCGGCGCGCCGAGCTGGAGCGGGGAGGGGAGCTGCCGGCGCGCTGGGCCACGGCCTACCCTGAGCCCCGCGAGTGGAAGGCTGCCTTGCTCGAGGCGCGCACCCTGGAGCTGACCTGGCAGCCCGAGGTGGACGCCGCCCCGCCCGGTGGCAACCCCTTCGGCTGGCACGAACCGGTCCTGCCGCCGGCGCCGATCGGTGACCTTGCTGCCACCGTTCGCCGCTGGCGCGAGGCCGGCACGCGAGTGGTGCTGGCCAGCGACCAGTCGGCCCGCCTTGCCGAGATCCTCGAGGATGACGGCCAGGGCGCGACGCCGCTGCCCGACCTGCGAGAGGCGGTGCCGCCCGGCGGCCTGGCGCTGGTCGAGCGCAGCCTCAATGCCGGCTTCGCGGGCGGCCCCGATGGACTCGAGTTCGTGACCGATCGCGAGCTGTTCGGCAGCGTGCGCGTGCGCCGCCCCCGGGCCATGCGCCGGGTCGTGCCGCGCGACCTCCTCGAGCGCCTGGAGCCGGGTGACGTGGTCGTGCACGTCGACCACGGCGTGGCGCGCTACGAGGGCCTCGTGCGCCGCCCGGCGGCCGGCAGCGGATCGGAGGAGCGCGACTATCTCGAGCTGCACTTCGCCGAGCGCGGCCGCATCTGGGTGCCGGTGGAGCAGATCGAGCGTGTCTCGCGCTACGCGGGGGGCGATCACCCGCAGCTGTCGCGCCTCGGCGGCGGCGAGTGGCAGCGTGCCCGGACACGCGTACGCAAGGCCGTCGGGGATCTCGCTCGCGACCTGCTGCGGCTCTACGCCGAGCGGGCCCGGGCGCACGGCCGCGCCTTCGGGGAGGACACCCCGTGGCAGGCCGAGATGGAGGCCGCCTTCCCCTACGAGGAGACACCCGACCAGTGGCGCGCCGCTGTCGAGGTCAAGGCCGACCTCGAGAAGGCCTCGCCCATGGACCGGCTGGTGGTGGGCGACGTCGGCTACGGCAAGACCGAGGTCGCCCTGCGCGCGGCCTTCAAGGCCATCCAGGCTGGCACGCAGGTTGCGGTGCTGGTGCCCACGACCGTGCTGGCAGCACAGCACCAGGTGACCTTCGGGCAGCGGCTCGCGGCCTACCCCCTGACCGTCCGCTCGCTCAGCCGCTTCGTGCCCAAGCGTGAACAGCAGGACACGCTGGCCGGCCTCGAGGCCGGCACGGTGGACATCGTCATCGGCACCCACCGGCTGCTCTCGAAGGACATCCGTTTCAAGGACCTGGGCCTGGTCGTGGTAGACGAGGAGCAGCGCTTCGGCGTGACCCACAAGGAGCGCCTCAAACAGCTCAAGACCGAGGTCCACGTGCTGACCCTCTCGGCCACGCCCATCCCGCGCACGCTCAACCTGGCGCTCGTGGGCGTGCGTGACATGAGCGTCATCGAGACGCCGCCGGAGGACCGGTTGCCCATCCAGACGCGGGTGGCGGAGGCCTCGGCCGGCCTCGTGCGCGACGCCATCCTTCGCGAGCTCGATCGCGGCGGCCAGGTGTTCTTCGTGCACAACCGCGTCGAGACCATCGAGGCCCAGGCCGAGCAGCTGCGGCGGCTGCTGCCCAACGCGCGCATCGTGGTGGGCCACGGCCAGATGCCCGAGGGTGCGCTCGAACGGATCATGCTCGACTTCGCTGCCGGCGAGCATGACGTGCTCGTGTCGACGACGATCATCGAGTCGGGCCTCGACATCCCCAACGCCAACACCATCATCATCGACCGCGCCGACGCCCTCGGGCTGGCCCAGCTGTACCAGCTGCGGGGCCGGGTGGGCCGTTCCTCTCGGCGGGCCTACGCCTACCTGCTCTACCGGCGCAAGGCCTCCCTCTCCGATGTCGCCCGCAAACGCCTGGCCGCCATCTTCAACGCCAGCGAGCTCGGGGCCGGCTTCCAGATCGCGCTCAGCGACCTCGAGATCCGCGGGGCCGGCAACATCCTCGGCGCCGAGCAGCACGGGCACATGGCCGCGGTCGGCTTCGACCTCTACACGCGCATGCTGGCCGAGGCGGTGGAGGAGGAGAAGGCCACGCTCGAGGGTCGCGAGCCGCGCCACGCTCGCACCCAGGCCAAGATCGATCTGCCCGTGGACGCCTACCTGCCTGACGACTACGTGCCCGAGGAGCCCCAGAAGCTGGAGCTCTACCGCCGCCTGGGACGGGTCGTGAGCGACGACGGCCTCGACGCCATCCGGGCCGAGCTGCTCGACCGCTACGGTGCCATGCCGCCGCCGGTGGAGCGGCTGCTGGGGGTCTCGCGCCTGCGCTTCCGGGCCGAGGAGGCCGGCCTCACCCAGGTCGCGATCGAAAGCGGCCAGGTCGTCTTCCGCTTCGGCCCCGACTGGTCGCGGGCAGCCACCATGCGGGCGCTGGCCCCGCGCTCGGTGGACGATCCGCTGCGCGCGCTGCAGGGGCGCATCAAGTACGCCTCCAACCAGGTGCGCGTGCGGCCGCCTGCCGATGCCGAGCGGGCGTGGGCGCTGACCGCGGCGGTGGTCGAGCGCCTCGCGAGGGCCGCGGCGGATCGGTCAGCCGGGCTTGTCTGAAGAAGGCGCCTCCGCTTCTGCCGCGTGGGCGACGGCCTCCTGCTTGCGTCGCTCGACCTCGGCCGAGGCCTCCATCTCCCGCGCCGCACGACGCTCCTCCTCCTCGATCGCGTGCTGTGTCGCCTTTGCGTCGGGGGTCGCTTCGCCCAGCAGACGGGCGGCGAAGACGTAGTCGCGGTAGCGGGCCATGGCCGCCCCGTAGACCATGGCCAGGAAGACGACGCGCAGCCACACGAGTGCGACGAACACCGTGGCCGCCACGCCGAACACCTGGAAGCCTGAGACGAGCCATGGCGAGAGGACGCTGTAGAGCAGCGTCATCAGCGCGATGGCGACGCCGACGAGCAGCGCGGGCAGGCGCGCGCTCCATGCCTCTGGGGGGTTGGCCGGGATGACCCGGTAGATGGCGTAGACGATCCCGCTCGCAAGGGCGAGGGTGGCGGCGACGGTGGCCACCCGCAGGATCCACTCGACGTCGAGGTTGAGCGCCTCGGCGATGACGGTCACCACGCCGGCCATGATGACGGCCGCGAGCACACCCACGATGATCAGCACCACCAGCAACACGCCCAGGACGCGGGCCAGCGCGCCGCTGACGCGCTCGCCCGGGAAGAACCGCTCCATGGCGCGGGTCAGGTTCAGGTACAGCCCGCTGGCGCCCCAGGCGAAACCGACGAGCGCGATGATGCCGCCCACCGCCACGAGCTCCCGCGCCTCCTTGACCGCCGTGTCGGTGATGCCGGAGATCGCGGGGAACGCGTCGCTGAGCAGATCGACGGCTTGTTGGCGGAACTGCGGATCGTCGATGAGCCAGGTGATGCCGGCGATGACGAGCACGAGCGTGGGAATCAGCGCAAAGAGCGCGGCATAGGCCAGTCCACCCACGATGAGGCCACCGCCGACGCTGCGATAGACGACCTGGATGCCGATGACGCGCCGCAGCAGCGAGAAGCGCATGGCGATGGGCATCAGCGTGCGCTTGAGGCGGCCTTTCTTCGGCGGCGCCCCTTCCGCGGGCGCGGCACTGCCCGGCGTGGGTTCGGTCACGCCGTGATTGTGGCAGGCCTCAGGCTTCGGCTGTGGCCTCGTCCCTCGAGAAGCGGGCCACGTACTCGGGCCGGTAGCGGTCGTACAGCGTCACCAGCAGGGTGATGAGCAGGACGAAGATGCCTAGCCGCTCGGGCTCGGCCGGGTCGCCGAGCAGCTCGAAGACAAGCAGCATGACGATGACGATGCCGACGTTGAGCAAGCCGGTGACGATGAACTGGCGCAGGGCGGGACCGGGGCCGAAGCCGTAGCGCTCGAGCCAGGCGCTCAGCGCCGCGTTGGCCACGAGCACGATGCCGACCAGGATCGAGAGCTCGAGCGGGTCTGCCCGCACCTGCAGCATCTGGCCGAAGATGATCGTCACCAGCACCACCAGGCCGATCTTCTCGATCAGGCCGGGTCGGATGAGGCGGTGGGCCATCCGCTGCCGTTCGGCCTGAAGCTGCTCGGGTGGCACGGCGCGAGCAGGCTCGGCGTCGGCGTCGATGGTCAGCGGTCGGTCACGCGGCGGCAGCTTGTTCTTCATGAGCCACCAGGCAGCGTAGATCAATGCCGCCACCACGACCACCGCGAGGACCACGATCCAGGGCCGGTGGAGGACGGTGTCGACCCAGGGCGTGTCAGGCGCGACCCCGAAGATGGTCTCCTTGATGAAGTCGGTCATGTCCAGCTGGGCGATGTGGATCCACCACTCCTGGGGCAGCTTGATGAAGATCCAGATGAAGGCGGTGGCGCCGATGAGGACCGCGTGACTCATGCGCCGCGGGTCCCAGAACAGGCGCACGGCCTCGTAGAAGATGAAGAAGTACTCGAAGGTGTTGGGGAAGATGAAGAGCAGCTCGCGCACGCCGGTGAGCTCGAAGAGGACCACGCCCACGAGGCGGTAGAAGATGAGGAAGCGGGCGATGTAGACGGCGAACTGGCTGGTCCAGTTGCGCAGCGTCGCGATGTAGGCGATGACGAGGTAGTAGATGTCGAGCGCCTTGTCGTAGCTCTGGTAGCCGCTCAGGTCGGCATTCGGTGCGACCGCCTGGAAGATGGACTGGTCGGCGGCGTCGATGACGAGGCAGGCGACGATGGCCGGCAGGGGGAAACGGATGATCAGCAGCGGCACCAGCAGCCGCGAGCCGATGACGGCGATGTAGGTCAGATCCTCGATGCCCATGGGTGCTTCCTCTGCCTAGATGCCGACGTTCTGCGGCAGGCTGAGCATGAAGCCGACGCCGCCGATGAAGAAGAGCGTGGCGATCAGCAGCATGAAGAGCCGCACCCCACGGCCCTTGAGCTTGGTCCCGACGCCGGCAAAGAAGAGCACCGAGGCCATGACCACCGCGGTCAGCACGAAGTTGTCGCCCGTCTGGTTCGCTTCGGCTGCCTCCTCGGCGAGGGCCTCGGACTCGGCGTTCAGCCGTTCGGCATTCTCCTGGGCCGCCGGCCGGTACTCGGGCATGTCAAAGGGTCGGGCCGGCGGGATCTCACCCTCTGGCACCTGCGCCAACCAGGCGTCGAAGGCGGGAATGAACTCGTCGCGGAAGCGCTCCTCGACGAAGGTCATGGCCGCGGAGTTGTCGTTCTCCGGCGTGTCCATCTGCGCCTGCTGAAGCCATAAGATCCACAGCTGCACGTCAACGACGGCCAGCGTCCCGAAGGCGGTCGTCTCCTGTGCCGCGGCGGTCCGCGCCTCGATGGCGCCGCGCGAGGCCTTGGCCTGCTCACCACCCCAGCGCGTGGCCTGGTAGGCGGACCAGGCGGCCACGATCGTGGCCAGCGCCAGGATGACCGCTGCGGCCAGCTCGATCCAGTCCGTGCGCCCGAACCGCTCCTGGGCGATCGAGTCCAGCCGGTCGCCGTACGGCACGATCGCCTCCGTCTCACGCCCGGACTCTTGCGGAGGTGGCTCCGTCGCCGGGTCGGCAGGTCGTCTCTCGGGCGTGCCTGGACCGCTCATCGACTGCTCCTCTGGTGATCGGCTGCCGTCATCGCTGCACGATAGCAAACCGCCCGGGTGCCGCGGGCAGACCTCGCGACCCCGGGGCCAAAACCGCACCTCGTC
>JASFQX010000024.1:0-9717 GCA_050115215.1 Chloroflexota bacterium | reverse complement strand
CGTCGTGGGAGCCATGAACGTGCCGGAGGTGCCGAACGGCAGCTCCACCTCGACCAGCAACGATCCCCATCGAGGCGCCACGAGGTGACCACCGGGCCGTAGGGGGTCTCGACCGACGCTCGGGCCCAGTCGACGCCTCGCACCGGCTCGGGCGCGAGCACGACGCGGCGGTAGCCGGGAGCATCGATGTCGGGAGAAATGCCCGCGACATGCCGGTAGACCCAGTCGATGACCGCACCGTAGGCGTAGTGGTTGAAGGAAAGCATGTGGCCGCTCTCGCCGTCCGAGCCCTCGATCTCCGGCACCGACTGCATCGTGCCCGGGTGGATGGAGCCATCGGGTCGGATGGCATCCCAGCGCTCCCAGACCGTGGTCGCACCCCGGCCCACTTGGTACAGCCAGGACGGCGGCTCGGTGCGCAGCAGCATGGTGTAGGCCTCGTCCCAGTAGCCGGCGTTCGCGAGCGCGGGCAGCACCAGCGGCGTCCCGAGGAACCCCGTCGCCACGCGCCCGTCCACCTCCCGTACGCGGCGCGCCAACGTGGCCGCCACGGCCGCCCGCTCGCCGTCGGGCACCAGGTCGAAGCAGAGGGCCACGGCGCTCCCCGTCTGCGTGGTGATCGCGTGCTCGCCCCACTCGGCCCATGTACGAGCGGCCAACTCGTCGGCGACGGTGTGGTACCTACTGGCGTCGTCGGCACGCTCCAGCAGTGCCGCCGTCTGCGCCAGGAGCCGCGCGCTGTGAGCGAAGAAGGCGTTGGCCAGGAAGCGCGAATCGGCCTTGGGCTGCCACGGCCCCTCGGGTGACGCGTCCGGATACTGCGCCTCGTCGCCAGCCCCGGCGAGATCTGGATGCGGCTGCCCGACTCGCCCGGCCTGGGCGACTTCGAGGTTCGGCCCCGTCGAGGCTGGAACATGGGTCTCGCCGTCCAACCCGAGAGCATCGCGGCCGTGGCTGTGGTGGAGCGTCTTGGGGTCGGCTCGCCGCCGTGGGGGCTCACCACCGGCGCGCCACCCTTCGGCATCGAGGGCGTGCCGTTGCGGGTCTGGCTACCCGGCCGGCGAATCCGCGGCTGGCGGCTGGTCGAGGACGACGTGCCACCTCCGCCATCGCTGGAGCAGGCCGTCACCGAGCCGGAGGTCTACGGCCCGCTGGTGCCCTACGGCTCCACCCGCCTGCGCGTCGCGGAGTTCCCTAGGCCGAGCCGTCCCAGCTCGGCCAGATGGCCCTCACCCACGACCCAGAGTAGATCGGTCAGGACATGATCAGGCCGCCATCGACGTTGATGGTCTGGCCGGTGATGTAGGCGGCATCCTCGGAGGCCAGGAAGAGCACGAGTCCGGCGACATCGTCAGGCGACCCGGCGCGCTTCATGGGGATGTTGCCCTGGACCCACTCCTCGATGAGCTCGCCCTCCTCGTAGTCGCCGAGGAGGTCGCCCCAGGCCTTGTCGTTGTACTTCCACATGTCGGTCTCGATGATGCCGGGGCAGAAGGCGTTGACGGTGATGCCCTCGGTGGCCAGCTCCTTGGCCAGGCTCTGCGTGATGCCCACGACGCCCATCTTGCTGGCGGCGTAGTGCGGCGTGTAGATGAAGCCGTCACGGGACTGTCCCGAGCCGGTGTTGATGAGGCGGCCCGAGCCCTGTCGCAGCATGTGCTTGGCGGCGGCCTGGCAGCACAGGAAGACGCCCTTGGTGTTGACGTCCAGAACCAGGTCCCACTCCTGCTCGGTCAGCTTGTCGAGCTCCTTGATGGTGATGACGCCGGCGTTCTGGACCGAGACATCGACGCGGCCGAACTCGGCCACCGTGTGTTCATAGAGATCCTCGACCTGGCCTTTGTCGGTGACGTCCACGACCAGCGAAAGCACCTTGGCGCCGGTGGCAGACCGGATCCGCTCCGCCGCCTCATGGACAGCCTCCTCGTTGGCAGCCACGACCACCGACGCGCCTTCTTGCGCGAAGCGCAGCGCGATGCCCTCGCCGATGCCCCGGCTCGCGCCGGTGACGACGACGACCTGTCCTTCGAATCGGGCCTGCCCCACCATGTCGTACCTCCAGTCCGGGGTCGTTCGATATCGCGTGCCACCCCGGAGGATGCCGGTCACGCGACAGGCTTGACTACGAGCTGTCGTCCAGCAGGCGGCGCGCCACGAGGCTGTCGGTGACGAGCACGTGGATCCAGCCGCCGCGGATCGCCGCACGGATGGCCTGCCACTTGCGCTCACCGCCGGCGATGGCCACGCAACGCCCGACTCGTCTCAGCTGATCGAGCCCCATGGTGATTACGCGTCCATCCAGCGTGGACTCGATCCGCTGACCGACCGCGTCGAAGAAGTGGAGGTTGATGTCGCCCACTGCGCCCAGGTCGGCAAGGCTCTGCAACTCCTCTTCGGAGAAGGCGTTGCCGCTCAGGGCGAGCATGCGCGATGGAGTCGTCGTACCGATGCCGACCAGGGCGAGGGTCACCTCGTCCCACTGTCCGATCACCTCCTGGACATAGGGGTCCGCTAGGAGCGCCTGCCTGGTGTCGACCGAGCTGACGATGCCCGGAGCCTGGAGCATCACGGCTTCGGTCCCGCAGAGCTCCGCCAGTCGCTTCGTCATCTGCGACGCGTGCATCCCGCTACTGGGATTGCCGATGCCACCCTCGATCTGGATGACCTTCTTGCCGCGCGAGGTCCTCAGTGGATGCATGGCGTTGGCCGTGCTCAGGAGTGACTCGCTCCACGAGGAGACGCCGATGACCTCGTCGGGCTTGATGGTCGTCTCGAGGTAGTAGGCGGCCGCCGATCCCAGGTTGCGCAGGAGGCGGCCGTAGTCCGGGGAGTGGTCAACGACCGTCACCTCCTTGAGGCCGTACGCCTCTCGGACGCCACGCTCCAGCTCCGGGTAGTAGCCAGTGGGCGAGCTGACAGTGATGCGCACGACCTGCTGGTCCAGGGCGCGCTTGAGCAGGCGTGACACCGTCGCCTGTGACAGGTCCAACTGCTCGGCGATTTGCGCCTGGCGCAATCCATCCTCGTAGTAGAGCCGCGCAACCTTGGCCAGGAGACGCGCTTCCTCGGGGTTGCTGTTGAGGGTCGGCTGATCGGTCATGACGGGCGGTACATGGTGCGGGCGACGGCCTGCTGCCAGCCGCCGTAGAGGCGCTCACGCTCGGCTGCGCCGATGGTCGGTTCGAAGCGGTCGATCGACCTTGGGAGCGCTTCGATCTCGTCGGTCGAGGACCATACGCCGACGGCCAGACCGGCCAGGTAGGCAGCGCCCATGGCCGACAGCTCGGGCGTGTTGTTGCGTTGCACGGGCACGCCCAGGATGTCTGCCTGGAACTGCATCAGCTGCGTATTGCGGGTCACGCCACCGTCCGCCATCAGGACCCGCAGGGCACCGCCGGTCGCCGACTGCATCTCGTCGAAGACGTCGCGGACCTGGTAGGCGATCGACTCGATGACCGCGCGAGCTGCCTGGGCCAGGCTGGAGCTGCGCGTCAGACCAGTGAGCAGGCCGCGAGCGCCGTCATCCCAGTGAGGAGCGCCCAGGCCGACGAAGGCCGGCACCAGGTAGACCCCTTCGGTGTCGGGGACGGTCTCGGCCAGATCGGCGACCTTGCCCGGCCCGTCGAGGCCGATGAAGTCGGCCATCCACTGGACCGCCGCGCCGGTGACGTAGATGTTGCCCTCAAGGGCATAGACGGTCGAGCCGAGGCCCCAGGCGATGGTCGAGGCAAGGCCACGATCGCTGTCGACCCGCTGTGCGGTCGGCGACATCAGCGAGCTGCCGGTCCCGTAGGTCGCTTTGACCGATCCGGCCGCGAAACCCGCGTGGCCGAAGAGTGCGGCGTGGGAGTCGCCCACCAGTGAGCCGATCGGAACGCCGGCCGGGAGGGCACCCAGCGCGACGGTCTCGCCGAAGATCCCGCTGGACGGGAGGATCTGGGGCAGGGCCGCCTCGGGGACACCGTAGCGCTCCATCAGCAGCGCGTCCCAGCGACCCTCGGAGATGTTCAGCAACTGCGTGCGCGAGGCGTTGCTGACGTCGGTGCGGTGAACGGCACCACCGGTCAGGCACCACAACAGCCAGCTGTCGACCGTGCCCACGCGGATGTCGCCCTGGGCAGCTCGGGCGTGACCGTCAGGGGTGTCGTCCAGCAGCCAGCGAATCTTGGAGCCCGTGAACATCGGGTCGATGGGCAGGCCGGTCCGCGTCCGCACCTCATCCTCAAGGCCCTCCGAGCGCAGTCGTTCGCAGAAGTCTGCGGAACGACGACACTGCCAGGTGACCACAGGCCCCACCGGCTCGCCGGTCGCAGCCTCCCAGGCCAGTCCTGATTCCCGTTGGTTGGAGATCCCCACCGCGGCGAGAGGAGGGGACCCGGAGGATCCGAGGCACTCGTCCACGGCCTCGCGGACGCTCTCCCAGATGGACCGCGCATCCTGCTGCACCCAGGCTGGTCGAGGGAACTCGATATCCACCGGTCTCGAAGCCATGCCCCTGACCACGCCAGCTCCGTCGACGAGGATGGCCTTGGTGTTCGTCGTTCCCTGGTCGATGGCCAGGATCATCGGCTCAGTGGGCATGTCGGCTCCTCCGGTCCAGCTCTGAAAGCCGGCTTGGCTCGTGTCGCGGCGCCACCGATGATGGCACCGACCGACCTGGCCCGCTGGCCGACGAACCCACGTGGATGGTCATGCTGGCTAGCAAGAATATGCATCGTGGCGGACTGTACTCCGCGACTGCGCCGAACGTCAACTGAGCGAAACGCGCGTGCGGACATGCTCCCCGGTGCTTGACACAGGCAGACAGCGTCGGTATCGTCCCCTTGGGCTGCATAGTCTCGCGGTCACGCATGATTATTCTGGGTGGCGCATAGGCGGAAGGAGGGTTGCCTAGGAAACGCCACCAGTCGAGTCAATGGAAGCGCCCGTCAGGACATGCGGGCGGTAGTGGAGGGAATCTCAGTGATCATCAAGCGCTCATCAGCAGCCGCACTCGCGGTCGTGCTCGGCGGGACGCTCATGACCAGCTCGGTGGCCGTCGCTCAGGACGCACCGAGCGACCCGTCCGAGATCGACGTCGCCTGGATCGGCAAGACGCTGAACAACCCATGGTGGATCTCCGTGGCCGACTTCGCCGAGCGCGAGGCCGAGCAGCTCGGGATCAACCTCACCATCTCCCTGCCGGAGGAAGAGGTCGACCTCGGCAAGCAGATCGCCATGGTCGAGGCCGCCATCGAGCAGGACGTCGACGCCATCATCATCTCGGCCTCGAGCTCCGAGGGCATCATCCCTGCCATCGAGCAGGCTCGTGAGGCCGGCATCAAGATCGTCAACTTCGACACGCGCATCGAGGACACCACGCTGTACGACGCGTTCGTCGGTGCCGACGACTTCGCCGGAGCCAAGAAGGCCGGCGTGTACATCTGCAACGTGCTCGGCGAGGAGGGCGGCGAGGTCGGCCTGCTCGAGGGCCTGCTGGCCCAGTCCACCGGCGTCGACCGCAAGGGCGGCTTCGAGGAGGGCATCGCTGAGTGTCCGTACCCGGTCGAGATCGTGGCCACCGCCGGCGCCGAGTGGCGCTCTGACCTGGCGCTCGATGCGACCCAGAACATGCTCACCGCCCATCCGGACATCAAGGCCATCTTCGCCTCCAACGACCAGATGGCCGTGGGCATGATCAACGGCGCGATCGCCGCCGGCTACGAGCCGGACGACCTCATCCTCGTCGGCTACGACGGCATCCTCGATGCGGTCAACGCGGTCTTCGACGGCGACCTCGATGCATTCGTGGCGCTGCCGAATCGCGAGGAGGGTGAGATGGGTCCGCGACTCGCGACCGCGCTGGTCCTCAACCCGGACTACGTGTTCGACCGCGAGATCATCTACCCCGGTCCGCTCGTCACGGCCGAGATGGTCGAGGGGCAGACCGACAGGCTCATCGAGGAGTTCGCTGCCTATCGGTTCCCGCTTCGCGGTGTGACCGACAAGGGCTACTAGGACGCCAACGCCCAGGGGCCACGCCAGCCCCCGGGCCGTTCCTCCTCCACGGGTTCACGGGCGGGCGATACGATCGGCTCGCTCGTGAACCCGGCGCAACCCGGAGCCAGTAGATGACGACAGAGCAGGCGCTCCTCGAGATCGAGCACGTGACCAAGGATTACCCCGGCGTCCGTGCGCTCGACGATGTCTCGCTCTCGGTCGAGCGCGGCGAGGTCATGGCCCTGCTGGGCGAGAACGGCGCCGGCAAGTCCACGCTCATGAAGATCCTTGGAGGCGCGGAGTTCCGTGATGCCGGGACGATCCGCATCGACGGAACCACGCTACCCGATCGCTACAGCCCCCTCGAGGCCCGACACCTGGGCATCGCCGAGATCTACCAGGAGTTGAGCCTGCTGCCCAGTCTCACCGTGGCCGAGAACATCTACCTGACCAAGGAGCCGCTGCGCTCCAGGGGCCTGCGCGTCATCGACTACCCGACCATGCGCGAGCGCTCGCGTGAACAGCTGGCCGTCCTCAAGGCCGACCACATCGACGTCGATGCACGGGTCGAGACCCTGTCGCTGCCGGAGCAGCAGATGGTGGAGATCGCCAAGGCCCTCGCCTCCGACTGCCGGGTGTTGATCATGGACGAGCCGACGACGGCGTTGACCTGGTCGGAGACCGAGCAGCTCTTCTCTGTGATCGACGCGCTCAAGGGGCAGCACGTCACGATCATCTACATCTCACACCGCCTGGACGAGGTCTTTCGCGTGGCCGACCGGGCCACGGTCCTGCGCGACGGAGCGGTCGTGGGCACCGTCCGCACGGCCGACACCGAGATGGGCCAGATCATCACGATGATGACCGGCCGGACGCTGGAGGACCTGGTCGCCCGGCCATCCGTCTCGCTGATGGAGCACGGTCGGGAGCTCCTCGCCGTCGAGGCCGTCGGAGACGGTGAGCGCGTTCGTGATGTCTCGTTCACGCTCCATGAAGGCGAGGTCCTCGGCATCGCCGGTCTGGTCGGCGCCGGGCGGACCGAGCTGGCGCGCATGATCTTCGGGGCGGACGACCGCAAGAGCGGCGTCTTGCGCATAGGCGGCGAAGAGATCGGGGTCCGCTCGCCGGCACAGGCGCTCGGTCATGGGATCGGCTACCTCAGCGAGAACCGCAAGGAAGAGGGCCTCAACCTGGGCCTGCCCATCGACCAGAACATCGTCCTCACCGACCTCGACAAGGTCAGCCGGCGCGGCGTCATCCTGGGTGGTCGCATGCGCGAGGTAGCCCAGGCGCTCATCGAGCTGCTGTCCATCAAGGGCAAGGCCGGGAGCGAGGCCGGCAGCCTGAGCGGCGGCAATCAGCAGAAGGTCGTCATCTCCAAATGGCTGCACGCCGGCTGCCGCGTCCTCATCTTCGATGAGCCCACGCGAGGCATCGACGTGGCCGCCAAGGCCGAGGTCCACGCCATCATCCGCGACTTCGCCCGCGAGGGGCGTGGAGCGATCGTCATCTCCTCGGAGGTCGAGGACCTGCTCGCGGTATGCGACCGCGTGCTCGTCATGTCGAAGGGGCAGGTCACGGCGAGTCTCGCCGCCGAAGAAGTCAGCAAGGACGCCATCGTGCGCCAGGTCACCAACGTCGAGTGAGGGAAGCCATGTCCAGCGAAGACGGAGCAGGCACCGCCGCAGCCGGAGCGACCGGCAGGAACCTCGACGCACGCCTCGTTGCGCAGGAGATGCTGGGCCGGTTCGGCGTGCTGCTGGGCCTCATCGTGCTCATCATCGTCTTCAGCATCCTCTCGCCGATCTTCCTCTCGCAGGGCAACATCACCAACATCCTCATCCAGTCGAGCACGAACGCGATCATCGCGGCGGGCATGACCTTCGTCATCCTCTCGGCGAACATCGATCTCTCGGTCGGGTCGGTGCTGGCCCTCTCGTCGGTGCTGGGCACCGCCTACATCGCCGACGGCGGACCGATCGTCATCGGTGTCGGCATCATGCTGCTCGGTGGCATGGTGGCCGGTGCCATCAACGGCTTCACCGTGGGCTACCTGGGCTTCCCGGCGTTCATCGTCACGCTGGCCACGATGTGGCTCTTCCGTGGCTCGGCCTACGTGTTCACGAATGGCCAGGCCGTCACCGGATTGCCCCGCGATTTCCGCATCCTGGCCACCGGCGAGGTGGCCGGCATCCCCTACATCGTGGTGGTGATGGCGCTCGTCTACGCGGTCTGTTACTTCGTGCTCTCGCGGACCACCTTCGGGCGCCAGGTCTACGCCGTGGGTGACAACAAGGAGGCAGCCCGTCTCTCGGGCGTCAACGTCAAGCGCATCACCGCGGTCGTCTTCATCATCTCCGGGTTCATGGCGGCTCTCGGCGGCGTCGTGCTCTCGTCGCGGCTCTTCTCCGGGCAGCCGGTCGCGGGCATCACGTTCGAGCTCTCCGCCATCGCCGCGGTCGTCATCGGTGGCACCAGCCTGTTCGGTGGCAAGGGCGGCATCCTGGGCACGCTGGTGGGCGCCATCTTCATCGCCACGCTCATCAACGGTCTGGTGATCCTCAACGTCTCGTCGTTCTGGCAGCAGGTCATCATGGGCCTGGTCGTGCTGGCCGCCGTGGGTATCGACCAGTACCGCAAGCGCCTCGCAGCCGGTCGGGCCTGAGGTCGACCGATGTCAGACGAGGGTCTCGACGACAGGTTCACGTTCGCCTCCAGCCTGGTCGACGAGGCGGGTGCACTGGCCATGGGCTACTTCCGCGACCGCGACTCGCTGACGATCACCTCGAAGGGTCGGCAGGACATGGCCAGTGAGGCTGACGTCAGCACCGAGCGACTCATCCGGGAGCGTTTGGCGGAGCGTTTCCCGAGCGATGCCTTCCTCGGCGAGGAGACCGGTCGCGGCGAGGTCGAGGGGGCAGAGGGGATCTGGGTTGTCGACCCCATCGACGGTACGCAGCCGTTCGTAGCTGGGTTGACGTCGTGGTGCGTGTCCATCGCCTACGTGAGGAACGGCCTGGTCGAACTGGGGTTCGTCAACGCTCCCGCTCGCGACGAGCTCTTCGTCGGTCGGAGAGGGAGGGGCGCGACTCTCAACGGGGCGGCCATCTCCGTGGGTGACGCCGCTCGATTGGACGAGGGCATCCTCGGCATCGGCTACTCACCTCGCATCGGCGCAGCCGATATCGTCCCGCTCATCGATCAGGTCCTGCGGGACGGGGCCATGTTCTATCGCGACGGCTCAGGCACGCTGGACCTCTGCTATGTCGCATGTGGTCGGCTCATCGGTTATGTCGAGCCACACATCCAGGCCTGGGACTCCCTCGCGGCGGTGGCTGTCCTCGAAGCCGCCGGCGGCAGTGTGAGCGACATGCTCCAGGATGACGCGATGTGGGTCGGGGCGCCGATCGTGGCCTCGACGCCAGCGCTCTACCCGACACTGGCCGCGCTCATGGAAGTCTCGCCGAGGGGCACAGGCTGAGCCGGTGCGCAGGCGGCCGACGCGCGACTTGGCACGGACGTACCGTTGGGGCGACACCAGCACTGACCGCCCGGAGGAGCGCACCTGATGACCACGCAGTACGTCGCCGTCTTCGGCGACCCCGTCGAGGGCAACCCGACTTCCATCATGCAAAACGCGGCCTTCGAGCACGCCGGCCTGGACTGGCGCTACCTCGACATCCGGGTGCGCGCGGAGGACCTGACGGACGCGGTCAAGGCTGTCCGGCTCTTCGAGTT
>JASFQX010000023.1:0-9783 GCA_050115215.1 Chloroflexota bacterium | reverse complement strand
CCTTCGCGGCCGCCTTGTCCTCGGCCCCACAGACCGCGGAAGCTGATGCCGGCGTGCCGGTGCTCGCTGCCGTAGGGCACGTCGGCGACCACCGTCTCCGGCCGTCCGACCAGGGCGCTCTTGAGCTGGTTGGCGGTCTGGTTGTAGAGGATGCGGTCCCAGAAGTGTCGGGGCACATATTCGGGCAGGACCACGATGGTGACGGTGTCCTCCGCCGATGGGGCCATCACGTCGAGGTAGTGCAGGAACGGCACCACCAGCGAGCGGTAGGGCGTCTCGACGATGACCAGCGGCACGCCGGGGAGGGTGCGCTCCCACTCCTGGCGCAGGGCCTCGCCCTCGTCGAGGTCGGGCGTGATGAGCACGGCCTTGACGTCCTCGCTCAGCGAGCGCCCGAACTGTACCGACTGCACCGAGGCCCGCGACAGGTCCATGATCGGGATGATCACGCGGTTGCGCTTGCGCGGCGTCTCGAAGACCTGGTCCTCCTCGATCTCGAGGTCGGCGCCCACGGTGTCGTACTCGCGCCGGATGAACCACATGACGGCGACCTGGATAGGCAGCACCACCACCACCAGCAGCGACTCGGGTGCCCGGGAGATGGTGACCGAGACGAGGATGATGCCGGTGATGGTCGCGCCGATGGCGTTGACCGCCAGGCGGAACTGCCAGCCGGGAGTCTTGTGGCGCAGCCAGTGCAGGACCATGCCCGACTGGCTGATGGTGAAGTCGGTGAAGATAGCCACCGCGTAGAGCGGGATGAGCGCCGTGGTCTGGCCGCTGAAGAGCACGATGAGGATGGAGGCCAGCACGCCCAGCACGACGATGCCGAGGGTGTAGGCGAGGCGCTCGCCGCGGAAGGAGAACGCGCGCGGGAAGAAGCCGTCGTTGGCCAGCACCGAGGCCAGCACCGGGAAGGCCGCGAAGGAGGTGTTGGCGGCGAGGATGAGGATGAGCGTGGTGAAGGTGAGGAAGAGGAAGAAGCCGATGGAGTCGGCGCCGAAGACCGCCTCGGCCGACTGGGCGATGATCGTCTCCTCGTTGTTGGGGATGAGCCCGTAGCCGTTGGCCAGGAAGGTGATGCCCACGAAGAGGGTGCCCAGGATGATCGACATGACGGCCAGCGTGGTGGCCGCGTTGCGGGCCTCCGGCGGCTTGAACGCGGGCACGCCGGTGGCGATGGCCTCGGTGCCGGTGAGGCCCACGGCGCCGGCCGAGAACGCCCTCACCGCCAGCAGCACCAGGGCCAGGCTGCTCATGTCTACGGTGGACTCGGCCAAGGAAGGATAGGCGGCCTCGACGCCCACGACCAGGATCTGGTAGGCGCCGAGGCCGATCATAAGCAGGGCCATGCCCAGGAAGACGTAGGTGGGGACCGCGAAGATGTTGCCCGCCTCACGCAGGCCGCGCAGGTTGCCGACGGTGATGAGCAGGACCGCTCCGACCGCGATCAGCTCCTTCCACGGAGCCAGCGAGGGAATGGCCGAGGCGATCTGGTCCGAGGCCGACGACACAGACACGGCCACGGTCAGGACGTAGCCGACGAGCAGGGCGCTGGCGGCCACCAGCGAGGGCATGCGTCCGAAGGTGTCCTTGGAGACCGAGTACGAGCCGCCGCCGGTGGGGTAGGCCACCACGATCATGCGGTAGGACAGGGCCACCACCCCGAGCAGCACGGCGAGGCCGATGGAGACCGGCAACGACAGCCCGAGGTAGCCGTAGCCGACACCGGCCGTGGCCCCGGCCAGCACCAGGGCACGCAGGATCTCCTCGGTGGCATAGGCGCTGGAGCTGATGGCGTCCGAGCTGAAGATGGCCAGGGCCTTCTTCTTGGGCAGGCGCTCGTCGGCCTCCTCCTCCGAGGCCAGCGGCCGGCCGAACAGGATCCGCCTGGCGATGGCCAGGCCGCGACCCATGGCCCGCTTCTCTTCGTGAGCCTTGGGACGGGCCACCAGCGTGTCCTTGGCGGCATAGCGGAAGAACTCCGCCTGCGGCCGCTCCACGCGTACCCGCCGGTCGCCCAGCTTGCGGCCGCGCAGCTGCCCCGGCTGTCGGGACGGGCTCGTGCGCGAGCTGGCCTCGCGCTCGCGCTGGGCCTGCTGCTCGTCGCGCTCCTGCTTGCCGCCGCCTGTCGGGTGCGGCTCGTCGCTCACGGCCGATCAGATCCCCAGCGCCAGGCGATCGGCCAGCCGGCCCGGCAGCGGCAAGGCGCGCATATCGTCCTGGGTGGCCTTGATGTCGTAGTCGAACCGCAGCCACGTGACCGTGCCGCTACCGGTGTCGATGGTCATGGCGCCGGCCCGGGGGTCTCCATCGCGTGGCTGACCGACCGAGCCCGGGTTGAGGATGCACCGCCGCTCGTCGAGCGTGAGCGCCGCGCCGTCGCCAGCCAGGAGCGCTTCTACCTGACCGCGGTCGTCGCGGAAGGTGAGCTGGTGATGAGTGTGCCCGACGAGACAGAACGGTGTCTCGAAGGCGCCCAGGTTGATGCGCGCCGCCGGCACAGAGAAGAGGTATTCCCAGAGGGGATCGCGCGGGCTGCCGTGCACCAGGGTGAAGTCGCCTTCCACGAGGGTCTCGGGCAGGTCGGCCAGCCAGGCCAGGTTCCGTTCGGTCATGGTCGCGGCCGTCCAGCGCACGGCGCTGCGCGCGAGATCGTTGAACGTCCCGGTGGGGATGCGGCCCAGCACAGCCGCATCGTGATTACCCTGCACGGCCACGGCGTCGGCTGCCCGCAGGCGTTCGACGACTGCGTCAGGATGCGGGCCGTAACCGACGATGTCGCCCAGGACCCAGAGCTGATCGTGGGCCCCCACCGCCTCGAGCGCAGCCTCGAGAGCGGGGCCGTTCGAGTGGATGTCCGAGAGGACCGCGAGGCGCATTGGCGCGAGCGTAGCAGGGCTCGACCGGCGGCGAGCCTCGGGCCTGGCAGCTACCGGCCTGGCGACTGCGAGCCCGGCAGCCTCGGGCCCAGGACCCGGCAGCCGCAGGCCTGAGCGCCGCGCGCCGGAGCCGCTGCCGTCGGTCAGCGCCGGCGCCGCACCCGCACGCTTGCCGGACGGGGGTAGGCGATGGGCGTGGTTCGCTCCTTGGGCACGAGCACCAGGCGGTGGCCCGCGAGCCCGGCGGCCTCGACCGCTCGCACTCGGGGGCGACCGCCCCCGGCCGCCCGGATGATGGAGCCTGCGTCCTGCAGCTCGGCAAGCAGGCCGCCGCCCTCCTCCTCGCGCTTCCAGGCCACGACCACGCCGCCCTCGCGCGTCAGCGGCAGGCCCAGCTCAAGGACCTCCGCCAGCGGGCCTACGGCGCGGGCCACGACCACGTCCCAGGCCTCGCGTTGGTCGGCCTCCTCGGCCAGGTCCTCGGCCCGCTCGGCGATGGCTTCGATCGTCACCGACGCCGGTCGGCCTGCGGCACCGTCTGCGCCTCCGTCCCCCTCGCCTTCGGCCAGGACCGCGGCCACGGCCGCCCCGGCCACAGCCAGGAAGCGCGCCTTCTTGCCCACCGAATCCAGCAGTCCGACGCGGGAGAGCGGCAGGCCCGCAGCCAGGGGCAGGCCCGGGTAGCCGCCGCCGCTGCCCACATCGAGCAGCGAGGCTCCGGGCTCCACCAGCTCCGCCAGCAGCGGGGCCGCGCTGAGCGAGTCGCACGTGTGCCGGCGGGCCACCTCCGCTGGCTCGCGGATGGCGGTGAGGTTGATGGACAGGTTCCACTCGCGCAGCAGGCGGGCGTGCGCCTCGTACGACCTGCGGGCGCTGGGTCCAGCGGCCATGCTGTCAAGCAGACCCAGCTCGGCCAGGCCGGCCTCGAGCGTCCCGTCGAAGGCCTTGCCCATCGGCGCCAGGGCCCACGGGTCGGTCGGTAGCTCGCGATGGCGTGGGCGAGCGGCATCGGTCACGATCGCAACCCCCTCGAGCTTGCGCGACGAAGCCCCAAGCCTCACGCCACCACCCGGCGCCTGGCGCCAGCACCGGCAGCCACGTCAGACGGAAAAGGTGCGCCGGAAGCGACCCTCCTCATGGCCGGTTCGCGGTCGTCGTCGCGAACACGTTACCCGGGCCAAAGCCGCTCCCGGCGCCGGAACGTTCCTTGCACCCGTCGGCGTTTCGGTCTTCCGACACCCGGACGGTCGTCGCGTACGGATCTCTCCGTACATCGTCCCGGGCGGCGTTACCGTACTCGGCCGCTGCACGACACCACGTAGGGCACCGCGTGGTGCAGGAAGGCGAGTGTCCGCAGTGGGCACGGCAGCGTCAAGGCGGTTATCCACGAAGTGTGGTGCGTGCGCGCACCACTGTGGATAACGGGCCTGCAGCTGAGGACAAGCGGCGGCGCTGGTGGATGACCGTCGGGGCCGTCCACAAGACCGAAGCTCCGAGTCATCGCTCAGGGGTCATTGCTGCCGCTACGACTGGCGCGTGATGGACGCCCCATCCCGCGCCGGACGACCCCATGACCTCCTCGGTCAGACCCTCGGCATCGCCCTCCTTGAGGGCGGAAGCCACGCAGCCCTGGACATGGTCCTCCATCAGCAGCATCGAGACCGCGTCGATGGCCGCCCGCAACGCTGCCGTCTGCTGGAGCACATCCAGGCAGTCCTCGTCGCGCTCGATCATGCGCGCTACGCCGCGGACCTGGCCTTCCATGCGCGACAGGCGGCGCAACACCTGCTCACGGGGACCGCCGTACGGCCGCGGCTCGGCCGCGGACCTGGTCCTCCGTCTGCTGCTGCCCGCGCTTGCGGCCACGTCCCCTCCGGTGCTCGTGATGGATACTGGGTGGGAGTATAGCGCTGCCGGCCCGGCCGGACGCCAGACTACGGAGCGGGCGGCCGCTCGGCGATGAGCTCGAGCAGGCCCCAGGTGGTGACGGCCATGGCCACGATGGCCAGCCACAGGCCGGGGGCATCGAGCGGGGTGAGGCTGTACGTCTGCTCACCGCCCAGCAGGTCGGACACAGCCATCACCAGGCCGGCGATCGCGACCACCAGCAGGCCCGCGTAGACCAGCGGTCGATCGAGCGCCACCTGGCGTGTCTTCCTGGTGTAGGGCAGCACGATCAGTGCCAGCATCAGGACCGAGGCCACGAACATGTAGAGGCCGCTGCCGGAGAAGCCCCAGTCCGTCTCGACGTCCAGGACGATGCCTCCGGCCGTCTGCCACGCGAGCGGCATCGAGACGATGGCGAGGATGGCGCCGACGGCCATGAGCGTGCGTCCTCGACCGAGGCCCCGCCTCACCCCGCGCCGTAGACCTCCGGTCGCAGCACGCCGATGTAGGGCAGATTGCGATAGATCTCGTCGTAGTCCAGCCCGTAGCCGATGACGAAGCGGTCAGGGATCTCGAAGCCGCGGTAATCGAGCTCGATCTCCACCAGCCGCCGCGCGGGCTTGTCGAGGAGCGCGCAGATGCCCAGGCTGGCCGGATTCTTGCCGCTCAGGTACTGCGTGAGGTAGTTGAGCGTCAGGCCCGTGTCGATGATGTCCTCGACGATGAGCACGTGCTCGCCCTCGATCGAGGACGAGAGGTCCTTGAGGATGCGCACGCGACCCGAGGACTCGGTGCCGCTGCCGTAGGAGGAGACCTCCATCAGGTCGATGCGCACGGGGATGGTGATGGCGCGCATGAGGTCGGCCATGAAGGGCAGCGCACCCTTGAGCACGCTCACGAGCGTGACCTGCCGGTCGGCGTAGTCGACCGAGATGAGGGCACCGAGCTCAGCCACCTTGGCCTGCAGGGTGGTCTCGTCGATGAGGATCTCGGCGACGTCGTTCTCCAGTGCTGATGCGGGCATCCGCTCCGCTCCTCCTTCGTGACGTGGGCTCGGCGGGCTGGCTAGGCCTCGCCGTCGGTGAGCGCGACTCCGGCTGAGCTCGTCGAGACCGACTTCCTGGGCGGCGGCTGGCCCTCGATGCCGATGAGCGAGGCGGCCGACTCGAGTCGGCCGTACTTGAGCATGAGCGCCCGGAAGTCGCGCGCGTAGAACAGCTTGATGCGGAGCATGGGGTACAGCTCACGCAGGTGGCGCAACTTGCGGTTCTTCTTGCGCACCAGGCTCTGCTTGAGCGTGGTCAGCTCCAGGTACATGTCCAGATCGGGAAGGTAGAAGTCGGGGGCGAAGGACTCGATGACCATGCCCTCCGTGTTCCAGCGGATGGGGAAGGTATGCGGCTCGTACTGCCACGCGACCTTGTAGTAGTCGAGGATGCGGGCCAGCTCCGCCTCGCTGGCGTGGGCGAAGCGAGGGCCTTCGCTCAAGGCGCCTTCCCGTCGAAGCGAGCGATGAGCTGGTGCACGTCGCCCTCGAAGCCGTCGAGCAGCTCGTGCGCGTCGAGCACGTCATCGGCACTGACCGGCGGGCCCTCTGGCGCGCTGCCGGGGTCCGCCTCGTCTGCGCGCACCAGTTCCCCGCCCTCGAGCGTAGCGGTCTCGCCGTCGATCTGGATGGTGACGATGGCCACGGCCTGGGAGCCACAGTGATCGCACGTGAGGTCGACGAAGAAGAGCTCCTCGCGCTGCGCGATGAGGTGGATGTGCCCCTCGCCGTAGGCCTGTCCGCAGGCCGCGCAGCCGAAGGACGCCAGCTCGCTCGTCAACCAGCTCTCAGCGTCCATGCCTCCAGTCTATCGGGACTGGCATGCGAGGGCGTTGCGGTCGCGTTTCGTTCCGGACACACGGAGCGTCGGCGTGCGGCACGAGGTCGCCGGACCTTGCGTCCCGTGGTACAACGGGACGACCCAAGTCAACAGAGCAAGGCATGACAGGAGGACCTACTCTCGTGATGGGTACTAGCAGCAGGCGAGCCATCGCCGTCACCTCAGCAGCGTTGCTGGCACTAACGCTCGCGGCCGCACCGGCGGCGGCGCAGGATGAGCCAGACCACCTGCAGCGGATCCTGGACCGGGGACTGATCGTCATGTCCACCGACCCGCTCTATCCACCGCAGTCGTTCCTTGATGACGCCGGTGAGATCGTGGGCTTCGACATCGACGTGGGCCAGGAGATCGCCAACCGCCTCGGCGTGGACTTCATCCCTACGCCCACACCGTGGGACGTCGTGTCCTCCGGTCGCTGGGCCGACCGCATGGACTTCAGCGTGGGCTCCATGACCATCACGGTCCCGCGCATGGAGAACATCGACTTCACCCAGGGCTATCGGTTCGATGAGGCGGGGATGGCCCTGCGCGAGGGCGTAGAGGTCTCCGGGCCGGAGGACTTCGTCAACCTGAGGGCGTGCGTGGGCACTGCCACCACCTACTTCGACTACCTCAATGGCACACTCAACCTGGGAGAGCGCACGGCTGAGTACATCGCCGTGGAGCCACCGGCGTTCGGCGACATCCAGACCCGCGACACCGACCGCAACTGCGCCGACGAGTGGGGGGCGGGACGCGCCGACACTGATGTGTGGGTCACTTCGCAGGCCACCATCGACCAGGCCGTCGAGGAAGGCCTGCCCGTGGTGCCATACGGCGAACCGGTCTTCTACGAGCCGCTGGCCGTCGCCTTCGACAACTCGGTCGAAGACAACGACTCCCTGGTGGCCAGGGTGGACGAGATCATCGGCGAGCTGCACGAGGAGGGTTTCCTGAGGGAGCTTTCCATGAAGTGGTACGGCGAGGACCTGACGTCAGCCGGAGCCGAGTAGGTCCGGTGACCCAACCGTAGGGCAACAGGAGGGGGCGCGAGGCGCCCCCTCTTGTCATTTCTGGGGGAGACATGACATCTGCAGTCCAGACCCCGGGTAGCGGTGGCGACACCTCCAAGCCGGACGCCATCGTCAGTCGCATCGCCGAAGCCGACCGGCGCAGGAAGGTCCGCTTCCGCATCATCTTCATCATCACCTGGGCCATCCTCATCGGTGGCCTGGTGGCCATCCTCGCCATCGGCGGTGCCGTCGACCTCGAGTTCCTGGCCAAGGGCCCGCCCTGGTGGCGCTTCATCCTCGGTGAGATCAGCGTCACGACCGAGGGCATCGCCGGTGTAGCCATCGGGCCGGTCCGGTTCATCGTCACCGGTGCCTTCGCGACCATCATCATCTCGCTCGTGGCCATCGTGGTGGCCATCGGCTTCGCCCTCCTGGGCAGCGTCGGGCGCCTTTCCAAGTCGGCCCCCATCTACGCAGTCTCCACGCTCTACGTGTCGCTCGTCCGGGGTACGCCGCTGCTGGTCCAGATCCTGTTCATCTGGCTGGCGCTGCCGCAGGTGTGGCAGGGCTTCGGCACCGTCGACGCGCTGATCATGGGCACCTTCGCCCTGGCCTTCAACTACGGCGCCTACATGACCGAGATCTTCCGGGCCGGCATCCAGGCGGTCCCCAAGGGCCAGCGTGAGGCGGCCGCGGCGCTGGGCATGAGCGAGCGACGCATCTTCCTCCGGGTCGTGCTGCCGCAGGCGTTCCGCATCGTCATCCCGGCCATCGGCAACGAGTTCGTGGCCATGATCAAGGACTCGTCGCTGCTGGCGGTCATCGGCGTCCAGGAGCTACTATGGAAGGCTCGGACGGTCGGCTCACAGAACTTCAAGATGCTCGAGACGCTGTTGCTCGCGGCCCTCGTCTACTGGGCCCTGACCATCATCTTCTCGTACTTCCAGGAGCGACTCGAGCAGCGCATGGCAAGGAGTGATCGCTGATGGTTGCGCTGGGCGACGTCGTCCTCGAGGCGACGGACATCGAGAAGTACTACGGCGACCACCACGTGATCCGAGGCATGAGCCTGGCCATGCGCAAGCACGAGACGGTCATGCTCATCGGCCGTTCCGGTTCGGGCAAGACGACCTTCTTGCGCTGCCTCAACTTCCTCGAGGAGCCGACCGTCGGCAGCGTGGCCATGGGCGACCTGAGGATCGAGGCAGATCCGCTGCAGGTGGCCGGCCGCGATCGCAAATCCGCGATCCGGCAGCTGCGTCAGCAGACCGGCATGGTCTTCCAGGAGTTCAATCTGTTCCCCCACATGAGCGTCCTCGAGAACCTCATCGAGGCGCCCGTACACGTCAAGGGTGTCAACAAAGACGAGGCCGTCGCGCGCGCGGAGCGGTACCTCGACAAGGTGCATCTGCTGGACAAGCGCGACGAATACCCCGCGCGCATGTCGGGCGGCCAGAAGCAGCGCGCCGCCATCGCGCGCGCCCTGTGCATGGAGCCCGAGGTGCTGTTCTTCGACGAGCCCACGAGCGCGCTCGATCCGGAGCTCATCGGGGAGGTCATCGTGGTCATGGAGCAACTCGCGCACGAGGGCTCCACGATGGTCGTGGTCAGCCACGAGATGGCCTTCGCACGCGAGGCCGCTGACCGAGTGCTCTACCTCGAAGGTGGCGTCATCGTCGAGGAAGGGCCGCCAGAGCAGGTGCTCGATGACCCCCAGGAGGAGCCC
This sequence comes from Chloroflexota bacterium, assembly GCA_050115215.1. Taxonomy (GTDB): domain Bacteria; phylum Chloroflexota; class Limnocylindria; order Limnocylindrales; family CSP1-4; genus JAFMJV01. The sequence goes on along the minus strand of JASFQX010000023.1, from coordinate 410 downwards.
ACGAAGCACTTCCTCAAGCGCTTCCTCAGCGAGGGCGCCAAGGCGCCCTCGCATGCGGAGCCCAACGCGACGTCACCGTTGGTTGGTGGCAGCATGGGAGGAGCCAGCGGGCACGGCCACGGGGGTGCCGGGTAGGCACCCGTCGACACCGGCTCGCTGACGGCACCTCATCCGCACCCACGCGGATGAGCTCGCGCCCGGCTAGCCTCTGGCGCGGCCAGGCCCGGCCCGGCATACGCGGTGTGACCTCATCGGGGTAGCGGTCCCGAGCCGCGACGGGGCGTCCTAGATCTCGCCCAGGTAGGAGCGGCGCACGTCCTCGTTGGCGGCCAGGCCCTCCGCCGAGTCGGCCAGGATGATGCGCCCCGACTGGAGCACGTAGCCCCGGCTGGCGACAGACAGCGCCGTGG
>JASFQX010000022.1:0-9798 GCA_050115215.1 Chloroflexota bacterium | reverse complement strand
GACTCCGCCTGCGGCACCGTTCTTCGATAGACAGCGGTGGCGCCCCCAAGGGGATTCGAACCCCTGATCTCCACCTTGAAAGGGTGGCGTCCTAGGCCTCTAGACGATGGGGGCCAGCGACCGCTGGAGTGTACCCGACCGAAGGGTCGTGCCCTAGACGCGGATGAATGTGAAGATCGAGGCAGCCGCGAGACAACCGGCAGCAGCCAGCGCGAAGAGGCCGCCCATGGCCGCGCCCAGCAGGGAGCCGGCGGTCCGGCCCCAGCGTGCGTCGGTCAGCGCGCGGGACAGGAACCAGGCCGAGGTGAAGGCCAGGGTCAGACCCAGCACGGCGAGGCCGGCGACGGTGAAGGCGATGTTCTGTCCCGAGCGGTCGAGGATCAGACCGTAGAGCACGACGAGCGCCGCGACGACCATGACGACGACGACCGCGATACGTACGAGCGCCACGCGCTGAGTATAGGTAGACCCGCCCGACACAGGCCCGCGCGCGATCAGCCCGACAGCCGCACCACGAGTCCGTCGCGCCCCGGCAGGCGCACCCGCAGCCGGCCCTCGACGACCTCCGCGGCGCGCTCCCCTGGAGCCCCGCCCCGCAGCGGCACCACCGCCGCTGCACCGACCTCGAGCGGCACCGGGATGTCCCATGCCAGCGGAGCCGCGTCGGCGTTGGCCACGATCGCGAAGGCGGCGTCGCCACCGTCCCGGCGCAGATAGGCCAGGGCCAGCCCGTCCGCGCCCAGCGGCACCAGGTCCGCGTCACGGAACGCCGGGCTGGCGTGCCGCAACGCGATGAGATCGGCTACCCAGGCGTACGGCTCCCGCTCCCATTCGACCGGGTCGGCCGGGAAGCCGCCCCGGCACAGCGGGTCCATGGAGCCCTCCAGGCCGATCTCGTCGCCGTAGTAGACACAGGGAGCGCCCGGCAGGGTCAGCTGGAGCAGCGCCGCCAGACGGACCGCATCAAGATCGCCGCCGCACAGCGTGCGCAGCCGCGGTGTGTCGTGCGAGCCCAGCAGGTTCAGCTGGACCGCGTTCACGGCCGGGTGGTTGATCCGGGCGATCTCAGCGATCTGGTCCCACAGCCCGGCCGCGTCGTAGGTACGCAGCCGACCCTGGTATTCGAAGGGCAGCGGCACGTCCGGGTCGAGGCGGTCCTGCGCCGCGAAGCCGATGATGGCCACCGAGAGGGGGTAGTTCATGAAGGCGTCGAACATGTCGCCCTGCAGCCACTCGGGCTTGTGGTGCCAGATCTCGGCCACGAGGTAGGCATCGGACCTGACCGCCCGCACGCGCGAGCGGAACTCACGCCAGAAGTCGGCGCTGATCTCCTCGGCCACGTCCAGCCGCCAGCCATCGATGCCGAACTCGACCCAGTGGGCGGCCGTGTCGAGGATGCGCCGGCGCAGCCGAGGCTCGTCGAGGTTGAGCTTGGGCAGGGCCGGCAGGTCCCACCAGGCTTGATAGCCCAGCACCTGGCGCGAGGCGTCGCCGAAGGCCACGCCGGCCGCGCGCATGCGCTCGATCTCGGCCATCAGCTCGGGGGTCGGGAACGGGCTCAGCCCACGCTCCCCGGCACGCACGGCATCCGAGAGGTAGAACCAGTCGCGGTATGGCGACTGCGCCCCGTTCTCGAGCACGTGGTGGAAGGGCCAGTAGCCGCGACCGGAGTGATTGAACACGCCATCGAGCACGACCCGCATGCCACGGTCGTGAGCCTCGTCGAGCAGCTCGCGGAGCGCCTCGGTCCCGCCGAGCAGCGGGTCGACGCGGTCGTAGTCGTCGGTGTGGTAGCGATGGTTGGAGGCCGAGGTGAAGACGGGGTTGAGGTACAGCGCGTTGACCCCCAGGCGCTGCAGTCGGTCGAGGTGCCTGACCACGCCATAGAGGTCGCCGCCCTTGAAGCCGTGCGCGGTCGGCTCCGCGTCCCAGGGCTCCAGCTCGCCGGGTGCCTCCACGCGGCCGCTCCGGGCCAGCCGGTCGGGGAAGACCTGGTAGAAGACGGCGTCTCGCACCCAGGCCGGGGTGTCGATGTCCATGGGCCGGAGGGTATCGCCTCCGGGATCCTGGGCAAGCGGATCAGCGTGGGACAATCGGCCGCATGTGGGAGACGATCAGGGCCATGCCGCCTGGCGTGCTCGTGTTCATGGGCTACGCGCTCCTCGTGCTCTCCGTGTTGGGCCTGTTCATGTCCCGCGTCGTCGACGAGGCCATCACCGCGCCGATCTCGTTCATCGGGCTCGTCTGGATGGCTCTGCTGGCCTACCTCATCTTCACCATGACGCTGGTGCTGCAGCGGAAGCAGGCGGCGTACGGGCTGTCGCTGGGCCTGACCTCGCTGCTGCTGCCGCTGGCGGCGATCCTGCTCTTCGCCCCGGCCGGCTGGATCCTCTCGATCGTGGCGGTCATCCTCTTCGCGCTCGTGGTCTGGTCGCTGCGCCGGCCGCGCAGCCGCGAGTGGTTCTCGGAGCCCTGAGGTGGAGGCACCGGCGCACCGCTGGGTGGTGCTCGACGTGGGTGAGACGCTCATCGACGAGTCGCGCACCTGGCGTGCCTGGGCCGACGAGCTGGGCGTCTCACACCTCGAGTTCATGTCCGTCTTCGGGGCCGTGGTGGCCCGCGGGCAGGGCTACCCAGACGTCGTGAGCTACTTCCCGGGGGTCGATTGGGCCGCCCGGCGTGATGCGGTCCACGAGAGGCTGGGCGGGCTGACCGAGGAGGATCTCTTCGCCGATGTGCGTCCCTCGCTCGACGAGCTGCGCGGGAGCGGCTACCGGGTCGCCATCATCGGCAACCAGCCGAAGCTCGTGGCCGACGAGCTCCGCGCGCTGGGGGTCCACGCGGAGGTCATGGTCATGAGCGGCGAGATGGGCGTGATGAAGCCCGATCCGGAGTTCTTCCGCCTGACGCTGGACCTGCTGGGTGATGCCGATCCGGGAGACGTGGCCTACGTCGGCGACCGCATCGACAACGACGTGCTCCCCTCCTCCGCTGCGGGCATGCACGCGGTCTGGCTCCGGCGAGGGCCGTGGGGCGTGGTGCCACGAGAGGAGCCGGCCGAGGCCGACCTCATCGTCGACTCCCTGGCCGAGCTGGCCCAACGCATCGACGAAGCCTGGCGCTAGGCCGCGTCCGGCCAGGCCAGGCCAGCCGATCGCGGGGCGTCGGTCAAGCGCGCGACCTCATCCCACAGGCGGCGTCGCTGAGCTGCGCTCAGGCGAGTCATCCGTAGCCGGTCGAACGGACGCGGCTGGCGATCGAGGTACAGCCGCCCATCGGGCCGACCCTTGTCGGGCGCGGTTGCCAGCCAGGTGATGGTGTCGACACCCTCGGCCGGCGTGCGCAGCAACGGCCCCATCAGACCGTGGAAGCCGGGCAGGGACTCGGCCAGACCCGGCGTGTCCGCCCAGCCCGGATGCATAGCCTCGAAGCGGACGTGCCCGCGGTAGCGCCGGGCCCACTCGCGGATGAGCGCGGTGGCGGCTCGCTTGGCCCGGGCGTAGGCAAGAGTGCCGTTGAACGGCCCCTGCTCGAACTGCAGGTCGTCCAACGGCAGGGCCTGCAGATACATGCCGCCCGAGACGACCGTGATGACCCGACCGTCACCGCTGGCCTCGAGCAGCGGCAGCAGCCCGTCGATGAGCACGAACGGTCCAGCCACCATGGTGGCGAAGGTCGCCTCCAGGCCGTCCTCGGTCTCGATGCGTTCGGGATGGATGGCCCCGGCATTGTCGATGAGCACATCGAGACGGGGCTCGCTGGCGGAGATGTCCTCGACCGCCGCCCGTACGCTGGCCAGCGAGGACATGTCGGCCACGACCGCGCGGTAGCGGTTCTCTCCCGTGCGCTCGGTGAGCGCGTCGCGCACCGCCTGCAGCCGGGTCTCGCTGCGCCCGACCAGGATGAGCCGGGCACCGAGGTCTGCGAGCGCCTCAGCGGCAGCGCGCCCCAGCCCGGAGGTCGGTCCGGTGATGAGCACGGTGCGACCGGCCAGGGCGTCAGGCCCGGGGTCGATCCAGCCGAACAGCGCTCGACGAGCGAGGTAGCCGGGCCGGCTGAAGCTGCCGATGACGCTGATCTCGAGGATGTCGTCGAGCAGCTGTCGGAACCTCATCGGTCAGGCGCTCGCGCGCGCGTCGAGCTCGCGCTTCATGCCCTTGACCACGCCTTGGGTGATGCCGTCGAAGGTTCGGCCGAATAGTGGCTCGGCGAACCTGAGCAGCCCGTTGAGCTTGATATCGGCGTGGTACTCCACCGCCGTCCCTTCATCGCTGTCGCTGAAGGTGATGGTGTCCTCGGCGGTGAGACCCGTGCCCTCGCCGACGAGCACCAGCCTTGACGGCGCCTCGAGTTCGGTGATGCGATACTCCATGGTGCCGGTCCGCGAACCGAACAGCTTCACTTCCATCGCGTAGCGCGCACCGACCTCCGGCCCACCCTCGCCTAGAGGCTTGACCGAGATCGTGTTGGGGTCCCACTCGGCCTGGCGGCTCCAGTCGGCGATGTAGGCGAAGGCCTCGTCGCGGGGAAGGGTGGTGTGGACGGTTCCCTTGAGGATCGGCATGGCTTGTCTCCCGGTCGTGCTTGCGTGGGGTGTACAAACACTGTACCATCTTTGTACATCAGCGTCACTTCCAACGGTGGCGAACCTGCCGCACAATGGGAGCGCAGGGGGGAAGGAAGAACCATGGATATCGCCATCATCGGCTCGGGCGTCAGCGGCCTCAGCGCGGCCTACGCGCTTTACCAGGGGCACGACATCAGGCTCTTCGAGCGCGACGCGCAACCGGGAGGGCACGTCAAGACCATCACGGTGCCGACGCCCGAGGGTCCGCTCAACGTCGATACCGGCTTCATCGTCTATAACGAGCCGACCTACCCGTACTTGACGAGGCTGTTCGCCGAGCTCGGGATCAAGACGCAGCCGACGGAGATGTCGCTCGGCCATCGCTGCGAGGCCTGCGAGCTGGAGTTCGGGTCCCGCCAGCCGGCGAGCATGTTCGCCCAGCCGAGTGCCGCGCTGCGTCCGTCACACTGGCGCATGATCTGGGACATCCGCCGCTTCTACGCCGTCGCCCGCGAGCGGCTCGACGGTGACGTCTGGACCAGGCAGACACTGGCCGAGTTCCTCGACGAGGGCGACTACGGCAACGCCTTCCGCAACCACTTCCTGGTGCCGGTGGTCTCCGCGGTGTGGTCCACGTCGGCGGCCGAGATCATGGACTTCCCGGCCGACTACCTCCTGCGCTTCCTCGATAACCATGGGCTCATCGGCTTCGGCAACGGCAAGCCCTGGCGCACGGTCGTCGGAGGCTCGATGACCTATGTCGATCGCATCGTCGAGCGCCTCCCGCAGGACGCGGTGCTCGCGGGCGACCCGGTCGTCGACGTCCGGCGCGACGCTGACGGGGTGACGGTGGTCACGCTCAGCGGTCGCACCGAGCGCTTCGACGCGGTCGTGATGGCGACACACGCCGACGTGACGCTGACCTTGCTCAACGACGCTGATGCGGCCGAGCGCAAGGCGCTGGGGCTGTTCGAGTACACCACCAACGACGTCGTGCTCCACGTCGACGACTCGGTGCTGCCGCGCCGCGCACGCGCGCGCGGTTCCTGGAACGTGGACACGCCCGACTGCCGCCGACCGGCCGAGCAGCTGACGATGAGCTACTGGATGAACAACCTGCAGCGGCTCGAGACCAGGGAGCACTACATCACCTCGGTCAACCCGGGCGAGCGCATCCCCGACGACAAGACCATCGTGTCCCGACCCATGGCCCACCCCAAGTACACCTTCGACACCCTCGATGGCCAGCAGCTGGTGGCCGAGCTCCAGGGCCATCGTCGGACCTTCTACGCGGGCGCACACCTGGGCTACGGGTTCCACGAGGACGGCTGTCGCAGCGGCTTCCAGGCCGCCGAGATGGTCCGTCAGCAGGCGCTGGCCCCCCGCTCGGACCGACCGGCAGCGGAGCCGGCGCTGGCGGGCTCGCCTGCGTGAGGTCGCACCTGCTGACCGGCAAGGTCCGCCATCGGCGCAGCCAGCCGATGGTCTACGAGCTGGAGCACGAGGTCTTCTACCTGGCGCTCGATCTCGACGAGATCGACGACGTCGTGGCCGGCTCACGCCTGTTCAGCCGCAATCGCCTCAACGTCCTCGCGCTGCACGACCGCGACCACTGGCTGCCGCCGGCGGGTGACCTGCGCGCCTCGGTCCACCAGCACCTGCGCGACGAGGGCTTCGATCCGAGCGACTGGCGCATCACCTTCATCGCCACCCCACGGGTCCTGGGCTACCAGTTCAACCCGGCCAGCTTCTACCTCTGCCGCGATGCGGCCGGGACTATGCAGGTCGTCATCGTCGAGGTCCACAACACGCACGGCGAGCGGCGCCTGTACACGCTGCGGCCTCAGCGACAGGGCAAGGCCTGGGTCGACGACATGGCCAAGGACTTCTACGTCTCGCCCTTCATCGACATGGACGCGCACTACACCGTACGCGTGCAGGACGAGCCGGGCACCGTGCGCATCGCCATCACCGAGACCGAGCTCGGGAAGCCGCTGCTGGTGGCGACGCTGGTGGCGGATCGCAAGCGGTTGACGGACCGCACGTTGCTGCGCACCCTGTTGCGCATCCCGCTCGCCACGCAGAAGACGATCGTGGCCATCCATCTGCACGCCTGGCGCATGTGGCGTCGAGGCTTCCTCTTCCGCCGGCACTCCGAGGTGACCCGATGACGGTCAAGACGCTGTCCTCCCGGGCCGCACCGCACATCGACTCGCTGCTGACGCAGGTCGCTGGACGCATCGCACTTTCCGCCGCCTCGCGCCTCAGGGTCGGCAGGCTCACCGTGGTCTTGCCCGACGGTTCGCGCCGGGTGTTCGGCGAGCGCGATCCGGAGCTGCAGGGCGAGATGCGCATCCATGACCTCGACGCGCTGAAGCGACTGCTCATCGGCGGGGAGGTCGGCGGCGGCGAGGCCTACATGGATGGCCTGTGGTCCAGCCCGGACCTGGTCCAGCTCATCTCGCTGGCCGTGGCCAATCGGCACGCCCTCGCCCTCTCGAAGGGCTGGTGGCGCATCCCGGCCAAGGTGGGTCGCACCCTTGCCCATCGCCGGAACCGGAACACCAGGTTGGGCTCGCGGCGCAACATCACCGCTCACTACGACCTCGGCAACGAGTTCTACCAGCTGTGGCTCGATGAGACGCTGACCTATTCCAGCGCGCTGTACGAATCGCCGGAGCAGTCGCTGGCGGACGCCCAACGCAACAAGTATCGGGCCATGGCCGAGCGGGCCGGGGTAGAGCCCGGGATGCACGTCCTCGAGATCGGCACCGGCTGGGGGGGCATGGCCCTGTACCTCGCCGGCGAGCTCGGGGCCCGCGTGACCACGGTCACCATCTCGCAGGCCCAGCACGACCTGGCCCGGCAGCGGATCGACGAGGCGGGCTTGGCCGACCGCGTCACGGTCGAGCTCCGCGACTACCGTGACATCCGCGGCAGCTACGACGCGGTCGTGTCGATCGAGATGCTCGAGGCGGTTGGCGCCGAGTACTACCGCGACTACTTCGGGGCCATCTCGGACGCTCTCGAGCCGGGGGGTCAGGCCGCGATCCAGGTCATCACCTTCCCGCACGATGCCTACGAGGCGCAGCTGCGCGGGGCCAACTGGATCCAGCGCTACATCTTCCCGGGCGGGGTCCTGCCATCGCTGGCGGCCATCGAGTCATCGCTCGAAGGCACGGGCCTGCTGCTCACCGGCGTGCGCGACATCCGCGACAGCTACGCTCTCACGCTGAAGACCTGGCGCGAGCGCTTCTTCGCCCACCTCGACGAGGTCCGCACCCTGGGCTTCGACGAGCGCTTCATCCGCATGTGGGACTACTACCTCTCGATCAGTGAGGCGGGGTTCCGCACAGGCATGACACAGGACCTGCAGATCGGCTTCGAGAAGAGCCGCGGCCGGCCCTAGGTGAGCGAGCGGATGCGCATCCTCGTGGTGGGCGCCAGCGGCTACGTCGGCGGCCGGCTGGCGCCGCTGCTGGCGGCCCAGGGCTACGACCTCCGTTTGGCCAGCCGCGACCCGCGCGGCCTGCAGGAACGGTTCCCGGAGGCAGAGGTCGTGCGCGTCGATCTGCTCGACCCGGGCACGCTCGGTCCGGCCCTCGAGGGCGTCGACACCGCCTACTACCTGGCGCACTCCATGGCCGGCGGTGAGTCCGGCTTCGAGATGCGCGACCTGCGGGCCGCGCGCTGGTTCGGTCAGGCCGCTCGAGAAGCCGGCGTTCGCCACATCGTCTACCTCGGCGGCCTGGGCGACCCTGAGAGCGGGCTCTCACCGCATCTGGCAAGCCGACAGGAGACCGGCGCCGAGCTGGCGGCACACGGCGTGCCCGTGACCGAGTTCCGCGCGGCCATCATCATCGGCTCGGGGAGCGCGTCGTTCGAGCTCCTGCGCAGCCTCGTCGAGCACCTGCCGGTGATGATCACGCCACGCTGGGTCCGGACCCTGTGCCAGCCCATCGCCGTCCGCGACGTGCTCGACTACCTGCGGGGCGCCGCGGGCCATCCCGAGCGGGCCGGGGTGGTCGAGATCGGTGGGCCGGACGTGCTCTCCTACGCGGCGATGATGCACACCTACGCGCGCCTGCGGGGCATGCGCCGGCTGATGATCCCGGTGCCGGTGCTGACGCCACGCCTCAGCTCCTACTGGTGCAATCTGGTCACGCCGGTGCCAGCCTCCATCGCCCGCCCCTTGATCGAGGGCCTGCGCAACGAGGTCGTCGTTCGCGACCCGGGCCCGGCGCAGGCGTTCGACGTCCGGCCGATGTCGTTCGAGCGCGCGGTAGGACTGGCCATCGAGCGCATCGAGGGCCACGGGGTCGAGACCACCTGGTTCGATTCGCTGGACTTGCCGGGGCGGCCCGAGCTGGCCGATGAAGGCTCGCGCGAGGGCATGATCATGGACCACCAGCGACGTCGTGTGCGCGCCACGCCGACGGTGACCTTCGCCGAGATCGAGCGGCTCGGCGGTTCGACCGGCTGGCCCTTCGCCAACCCGCTGTGGCGACTGCGTGGGCTCATGGATCGCCTGGTCGGTGGACCCGGCATGCGGCTCGGGCGCCGGGATCCGGCCCACGTGCGCGTGGGCGACGCGGTCGACTTCTGGCGGGTGGAGGCCGTACGGCGCCCCGAGCTGCTGCGCCTGCGTGCCGAGATGAAGGTGCCCGGGCGCGCGTGGCTGCAGTACGAGATCGTGGACGACGCGCGGGGCGGAAGCCTCGTCGCGCAGACCGCGTTCTTCGAACCGAAGGGCCTGAGCGGGCTCGTCTACTGGTATCTGCTGCTGCCGGCTCACCTGTTCATCTTCCGCGGTTCGATCCGTGAGCTCGTGCGCCGAGCGGAGCAGAGCCAGCAGCTGGCGGGGCGCGCGGCGGGCCGATCCCGCACTTCGAGCGATGCCGGCGACTCGAGCGGGCGGGCGGGCGACCCGATCTAGTCGCGGTCGCTTCCGGCGCCGTCGGTCGCCGCCTTGAAGGCAGCCAGCGCTCGAGCGCGACCCACGGCCAGGTCGACGATGGGTGCCGGATAGCCCGCGGGCGGCACCGGCGCTTCCCAGGGCGCATGGACGTGTCGCTCGTCGACGTCGCGCAGCTCCGGGACCCAGCGGCGGACCCAACGCCCTTCGGGATCGAACCGGAGACCCTGGCGAACCGGGTTGAAGATACGGAACCACGGCTGGGCATCGGCACCGACACCGGCCGTCCACTGCCAGCCACCCCGGTTGTTGGCCA
>JASFQX010000021.1:0-10020 GCA_050115215.1 Chloroflexota bacterium | reverse complement strand
CGCCGCGCCGAATACGGCTTCCACGACGACATCGTCTATCTCCACGAGACGAAGCGCGGACTGACGCGCGACACCATCCGGGAGATCAGCGCCATCAAGGAGGAGCCCGAGTGGATGCTCGAGCACCGCCTGCGCGCCTACGACCACTGGCTCAAGCGGCCCATGCCTACCTGGACCGAGGGCCTGGTCGATATCGACTACGACAACATCATCTACTACCGCAAGCCCTGGGAGCGCGAGGAGAAGTCGTGGGACGACGTCCCCGACCAGATCAAGGAGACCTTCGATCGCCTCGGCATCCCCGAGGCCGAGCGGGCCTTCCTCGCCGGGGTCGGCGCGCAGTACGACTCCGAGGTCGTGTACCACTCGGTCAAGGAGGAGCTGCAGAAGCTGGGCGTCGTCTTCATGGGCACCGACCAGGCGCTCAAGGAGTACCCCGAGGTCTTCAAGGAGCACTTCGGCACGGTCGTGCCGCCGGAGGACAACAAGTTCAGCGCCCTCAACAGCGCGGTCTGGTCCGGCGGCTCCTTCGTGTACGTCCCGCCCGGCGTCGACGTGCCCCTGCCGCTGCAGGCCTACTTCCGCATCAACGGCGAGAACACCGGCCAGTTCGAGCGCACGCTCATCGTCGTGGACGAGGGTGCCTCGGTCCACTACATCGAGGGCTGCACCGCGCCCATCTACGCCACCGACTCGCTGCACGTGGCCGTGGTGGAGGTCATCGCCAAGCCGCGCTCCAAGGTCCGCTACACCACTATCCAGAACTGGTCCAACGATGTCTACAACCTCGTGACCAAGCGGGCCCACGCCTACGAGGACAGCACCGTCGAGTGGATCGACGCCAACACCGGCTCCAGGAAGACGGTCAAGTATCCCAGCATCTACCTGCGCGGCCGTGGCGCCATGGCCGACATCATCTCGGTCGCCGTGGCCGGGGAGGGCCAGCACCAGGACACCGGGGCCAAGGCCATCCACCTCGCGCCCGACACGCGCAGCCGCATCGTCAGCAAGTCCGTCTCCAAGGACAACGGCCGCGGCACCTATCGGGGACAGGTCAAGGTCGTGCCGGGCGCCACCAACGCCGTGGCCAGCATCCGCTGCGACGCGCTGCTGCTCAGCGATCAGAGCCGCAGCGACACGTACCCCTACATCGACATCCAGGAGGATGACACCACGCTCACCCACGAGGCCACGGTGGGCAGGGTCTCCGAGGACCAGGTCTTCTACCTCATGAGCCGCGGGCTGACCGAGAACGAGGCCCAGAACCTCATCGTGCAGGGCTTCCTGGAAGTCTTCACCAAGGAGCTGCCGATGGAGTACGCCATCGAGTTCAACCGCCTCGTCAAGCTGGAGATGGAGGGATCGCTCGGGTGAGTGTCGCCCCACTGAACCTGTCCTGGGCCACCGCGACCCACGTCCGAGGGACCTCGAGTGCCCTCGGCGAGCCCGAGTGGCTCACGGCCGACCGTCTTGCCGCGCTCGAGCGCGTGCGCGAGCTGCCCGTGGAGCCGAACGAGCTGTTCACGAGCTACATCGACCTGCGGGCGGTCGACTTCGCCGCGGTCGAGCCCTACCCGCCAGCGCCGGCCGCAGAGTGCCGGCCCGATGCCGACCTGCCCACGGGCGCGTCCGCTCTCGTGCAGCTCGACGAGCGGGCCATGGTCGCCTGCGCTCTCTCCGCGGAGGCGCGCGAGAAGGGGCTCGTGATCAGCTCTCTCGCCCAGGCTGCCAGGGACACGCCCGAGCTCGTGCGCGCGTTCATCGAGGGCGGCGGCTCGCTGCCGCATGACGACACCTTCGGCCATGTCGCCCGCGCGTTCCACTCGCTGGGCCTGTTCATCCACGTCCCGGCCGGCGTCGATCTCGCTGCGCCCATCGTCTTGCGCTGGAGCGCCGGAGCGCCCGGCTTCGGGCTCATCAGCCGCACCGTCATCTCGCTCGGCGAGAACGCCCATGCCTCGGTCTTCGAAGAGCAGGTCCCTTCCACGGAAGCGGCGAGCGAGCCCGGGGCCCGTGCCAATGCCGTCTGGTGGGGCACGACCGAGGTCGACCTGGCCGAGGGCGCCACGCTCCACTTCGCGGGCGAGCAGAACTTCGGTCCGGCCACGGCCACGTTCGTCTCGCGTCAGGCGCGCGTGGGCGACGCGGCCACCGTCAACTGGGCCGTGGCCAGCGTGGGCAGCCGCCTCCACCGCAGCCGGATCGAGAACCTCCTGGAGGGCCGCGGCGCGTCCGTCTCGCAGGTCGAGATCGGATTCGGTGACCAGAAGCAGCTGTTCGACCTGACCTCGTACACCCGTCACCTGGGCGAGGACGGCACCAGCGACCTACTGAGCAAGGGTGTCTTCGCCGATCGGGCACGCGGCTACATCAAGGGCCTCATCGACATCCCCTACTCGGGTCGCGGAACGGACAGCTTCCTGGGCGAGTTCAGCATGCTTCTCCAGCGCACGGCTCGCTCGGTCACGATCCCCAGCCTGGAGATCGACCAGCCCGACTGTCGTCGAGCCATGCACTCCTCGTCGGTCGGCCCGATCGACGAATCGCAGGTCTTCTACCTCATGAGCCGCGGACTCCCCGAGAACGACGCGCGCAAGGCCATCGTGATGGGCTTCCTCGAGCCGGTGGTGGCGCGCATCCCGCTGCCCGAGGCGCAGGAGCGCCTGCGTGAGCTGCTGGAGCGCAAGTGGCCGGAGGCCCCATCCGGTAGCGCGGTCGCCTGACCGCACAGGATCGGGCAGCGTAGGATTCGCGGCGAAGACGACGCGACCCTACCCGGGCGAGCTGCCATCGAACATCTAGCCAACCGCCACCGCGGGTCTAAGACAGCGCCAGCGCGATTCGAGGTTGCGTAAGCACATCCGCGCGCTAGGCTATTCGCGAGATGCACGGTGCCGCTGCCCGTGCAAGGAATGGGAGTGAGGACTGCATGGATATCACGCTGAACGGTTTGCTTCTCGGTGCGTTGGCCATCGCCATCGGCCTTGCCTTCGCCTTCTGGGGCTTCCGGGTCTTCCTGATCCTGCTGCCCATCTGGGGCTTCTTTGCTGGCTTCCTGCTGGGCGCCCAGGGTGTCCAGTACATCTTCGGCGAGGCCTTCCTGGCCGAGATCACCTCGTGGGTCGTGGGCTTCCTGCTGGGCCTGCTCTTCGCGGTCCTCTCGTACCTCTACTACTGGGTGGCCGTCATCCTGCTCGGAGGCGCGCTCGGGTACCAGCTCACGATCGGCCTCTTCGAGTGGCTGGGCCTCAATGCTGAGGGCTGGATCGCCCTCATCAGCGGCCTGATCGTCGGTGCCATCTTCGCGGTCGGCTTCTTCCTGCTCCGCATGCCCGCGGTCCTGGTCATCGTGGCCACCTCGATCCTTGGTGCCGGAGCGACGATCGCCGGCGTAGCCATCGGGCTCGGCCTGATCCCCTATGAGGCCATGGAGTTCGGGATCTTCGGCAACTACGCCGTCTCCGACATGGGCTGGCTCGGCATCATCGCAGCCATCGCGCTCGCCTTCGCCGGCGCCATCTACCAGACCCGGACCGTGGCCGACATGTCGGCGGCCATCACGGCCGATGCCTACATGAATCCGGGCCTCGATGAGACCGGTCGGCCGAACATGTAGGGGAGAAGCTCGCCTCGACGCAGTGGCGACGACCTGACACACACGAACGACCGGCGCGCTGCGCCGGTCGTTTGATGTTCGGGTGCTGCCGGTCGTTTGATGTTCGGGTGCTGCCGGTCGTATGACCTCGGGTGCTGCGGGATCGCTGCGGTGCCCAGGGCGGTGCCGGCCGGTCGCTCGGCGCCGGCACACAGCTGGTGCCGGCCTCGCAGGTCAACGGCTGGCGCGCCATATCGACGGTCGGGCTCGATCGGAGACTTCCCGTACCATGGCACTGATGGAATCCGAGACACGCCCCGTCCGTCGCCTCCCGGTGGCGAAGGCCGCCGACCTGGCCGAAGGCACCATGCAGATGGTCGAGGTCGACGGCACGCTTATCCTCCTCGTTCGACAGGAGGGCCTCTTCGCGCTCCAGGGCACGTGCTCGCACGAGTACTTCGAGCTGGACAAGGGGTTCCTTACCAACGGCTCGGTGACGTGTGCGCTTCACCTTTCCCGCTTCGACCTGACCGACGGCGAGCCGCTCGACCCGCCCGCAGACCTGCCGCTGGTGACGTATCCCGTGAGCGAGATCGACGGCGACATCGTGCTTGAGCTGCCCGAGGGCGACGTTCCCGTCAACGAGTAGACCCACCACCAGGAGGTCTTCGACCCATGGACATCACGCTCCAAGGCGTGCTCATCGGTGTGTTCGGCATCGCCATCGGCCTGGCACTCGTGTTCCGCGGGTTCCGCCTGTTCATGCTGTTGCTGCCGCTGCTCGGCTTTGTCGGCGGCTTCCTGCTGGGTGCCGGGCTGGTCGAGTACATCTTCGATGAGGGGTTCCTGGCCACGGTGACCGGCTTCGTCGGCGGAGTCATCTTTGGCCTCGTCATGGCTGCCCTGTCGTACCTCTACTACTGGCTGGCTGTGGGCGTGTTCGGCGGCTTCATCGGCTACCAGCTGACGCTCGGCCTGCTGGCCTGGATCGGCTTCGACGAAACGGGTGCCGTGCCCATGGCCTGGCCTTCCTGCTGCTGAACATGCCCACGGTGCTGGCCATCGTGGGCACGGCGATCGCCGGATCCGGCCTGGCCGTCGCGGGCCTGGCCGTGGCTCTGGGGTTGGTGCAGCGCGGGCAGCTGACCGACGGCATCCTCGGCGTCTACAGCAGCGAGGAGCTGGGCTGGCTCGGCGTCGTGGCGCTGATCGTCCTCGCCCTCGGCGGCATGGTCTATCAGGCGCGTGAACTCACGCCTGACCAGGGCGGTATCAGCCCCGACCGATTCCGCAATCCGGGCATCCGCGGGTTCGGCGATTCGAGCGACTCAGGTGGAGGCCCGGCGCCCGCGTAGGTGGAACTCGGCGGCGCCCGCCAGCTCGGCCCTGTCGGGCAGGTGCCTCGTCGCCGCTGGTGGGTGTGCACCGGCCCCGGCTGAGGACGACGATCTTGGTCATATGGCCCCGCAGGACGCCTTAGCCACATGCCGCCAGCTTCCGAGGCCTCAGGGATCACCTCCAGGACTCATCATCGAGCTCGTCCCCTCGTAGGGAGGGCACGGACCGGGGCGATGGAATTGGTGCAGGCGACTCTCGCTGCGGTGCCACCTGTCTAAGGGCAACCACAGGGGCCAAGTGACCAGGTTTCCCGGCCTCGCAGCGGCTGCCGAAAGCGAGATCCTCGGGCGGACGTGGGCCGCGCACATGACGATGGGCAAGCCCGGCTTCGAGGTCGCGGCCGGTATCGCCTTCTGCTGTGGCCACGCTCGCAGGACGGTGCGCCCGGCGCCTCCCGCGGCCACGCTCATAGCGTGGTGCGCTCGGCCCCGGCTGCGGCCACGCTCGGAGCATGGTGCGCTCGGCCCCGGCCGCG
Source organism: Chloroflexota bacterium (assembly GCA_050115215.1). GTDB lineage: Bacteria > Chloroflexota > Limnocylindria > Limnocylindrales > CSP1-4 > JAFMJV01. Next base: position 4,552 of record JASFQX010000021.1, on the reverse strand, counting down.
GCCACGCTCGGAGCATGGTGCGCTCGGCCCCGGCTGCGGCCACGCTCGGAGCATGGTGCGCTCGGCCCCGGCCGCGGCTACCGCTCGAGGATCGCGCCGATGTCTCCGCGTGCGGCCGCCTCGAGGACGGCATGCGCGAAGACGACGTCGGCCAACCCGACCCCAAGATGCGAGACTAGCACGCGTCCGTCGGGGCGTGGCGTGCCGGCCGCGATGGCCTCGCCCATCATCGCGCTCGGCTCGGGATAGCCCTCGAACTGCGTCGCCGTTCGGTTGGCCAGGAACTGGTCCCTGTCGTCGGTCAGGAACAGCCCTGCCCGCCTGGCCACTGACGCGGGCACGCACATGTCGTAGTCGACGGCCACGATGGTGGCGTCCTCCCGGAAGGCCTCAGCGGGGATGGACTGCCGTTCGGGGCCGAACGAGACGAGCGTGAGCACCAGTGCTGCGTCCGAGATGGCGGCGAGGGGGTCGGCGGTCGTGGTGACCTCGCCCAGCGATCCGTGCTCACCGGCGGCGACCTCGGTGGCCAGGCGCTCGGCACGGGCGGGATCGCGGTCGCAGAGCGTGACGCCGGCGCCGGGCAAGAGATGGGCCACGACTGGAAGGTGACTCCGCGCCTGCACGCCGGCTCCGACGATCGCGACCGGTCCGGGCTCGTCCGGTCCCCAGCGGGCGATGGCGAGGCCGCTCACGGCCGCCGTGCGATGAGCGGTGATGCCACCCGCGTCGAGCACGGCCAGCGGCAGGCCCGTGATGGCATCGCTGAGGATGGTCGTGGCGCTGATGGCAGGCAGGCCTCGTCCGGCGTTGGTCGGGAAGCCCACGACCCACTTCACGCCGAGCAGGTCGGCGGACCCGTCCGCGGCAGCGCCGCGCATCCAGGCCGGCATCGCGTGCGCGAACGAGTCGGCCGGGGCGGGCTCGACGCCGATCTTGGGCGGCAGCTGGGCGTCGTCGATGAGCGCGAGCATGGCGGTCTCAGCCAGCTCGAGCCGGGTGGCGACGTCGGGCATGGCGGCCATCACGTCGGCCGCGGACAGATAGCGCATGGGTGGCATGTCCATGCGTCCAGTCTAGGTCGGCCGCTGAGGGATACGATGGGAACCGTGACCGCCTCGTCTGTCGCCGACTCGTCGGGCCTCCAGCACAGCCTCGCCAACCTCAAGCTCGAGCGCGATGCCGTCCAGCTGTACGAGGGACTGGCTGCCCTCGAGAAGGACCCGGTGCGGGCCGACGCCTTCCGCGCCATCGCCAGCAGCGAGCGACGCCACGCCTTCGTGTGGGCCTCCAAGGTGCAGGCCCAGGGCGCAGACGTGCCGCCGATGGAGCGCCCGCGCTGGAGGGTGCGAGCGGTGCTGGCCCTGGCCCGGCTCTTCGGTACCCGGTCCGTGTCGGGCATGGTCAAGGCGCTGGAGGGTGATGAGCTGGCCCTCTACGAGGGGCTCGATGGGCCGGAGATGGAGGCCATCGCGGCCGATGAACGTGAGCATGCGGCCATCTGGAAACGCCTGGACATGGGCATGCCCGGCGTGGAGCCGTCCAGCCCGGAGGCGGCGGCGGCGGCCGAGATCGCCCTGCGCGACGAATCGTGGCACCGCGCAGCCGGCAACAGCGGCACCCTGCGGGCGGCCGTCTTCGGGGTCAATGACGGCCTCGTCAGCAACCTCGCGCTGGTCATGGGCTTTGCCGGAGCCGCGACCGAGAACGAGATCATCGTGCTCGCCGGCGTGGCCGGTCTGCTGGCCGGTGCCTTCAGCATGGCCGCGGGCGAGTACATCAGCATGCAGAGCCAGAAGGAGCTCTTCCAGCGCCAGATCGAGCTTGAGCGCGAGGAGCTGCGCTTCATGCCCGAGAAGGAGCGCGAGGAGCTCGAGGCGCTGTACCGCACCAAGGGTCTCTCGCAAGAGGAGGCCGCGATGGTCGCACGCCGCCTGATGCAGGATCCGGAAGCCGCGCTCGATACCAAGATCCGCGAGGAGCTCGGGCTCGATCCCGACGAGCTGGGGTCGCCCTGGGGCGCGGCCGGTTCGTCCTTCGCGGCCTTCGGCCTCGGCGCCCTCGTCCCGTTGGCGCCGTTCCTCGTAACCTCCGGCACGCTCGCCATCGCACTCTCGGCCGGACTGGCGCTGACCTCGCTCTTCGTGGTGGGAGCCCTGGTGAGCCTGCTCACCGGTCGGGGCCTGCTCTACAGCGGCATCCGACAGGTCGGCATCGGCGGCGCAGCCGCGCTCGTCACCTACGTCGTCGGCAGTCTCATCGGCGTGACGGTGGGCTGATGGGCGAGGCTGAGCTGCGGGCGCGGCTGGCAGAGGAGGACCTGGTCGCACAGTCCTGGGGCAATGGCCCCTTCGACGTCTACGGCGAGCACCGGCACGGCTACGACAAGGTGCTGGTGGCGGCTGCCGGCTCCATCACCTTCCATCTGCCGGAGCTCGAACGCGAGGTCCCGCTCGAGGCCGGCGACCGCCTGGACCTCCCAGCCGGCACGCTCCATGGTGCGGACGTGGGTCCGCGCGGGGTGACCTGCCTCGAGGCCCACCTGCCCGCGGGCTCGCTGGGCCCGTCGCCGCGGCGGGCGGCGGGTTGGGGACGCGACCAGACCTAGCGACCCGGTGGTGGGGGCGCACCCGGACCTGGTGCCGACGGCTGGCCTGGAGGCGGGAGCGGACCCGGTGCCGGTGGCGTCGGCTGGCCCGGCGGCGGCGCCTGTGGGCCAGGTGCCGGCGCGTATCCCGGGGGCGGGGGAGCAGCCGGCGGTGGGGCGGAGGCTGTCCGCCCGGGGGCGCCCGGCGGCGGCAGCGGCGGCGGCGCGCCGCCCGGGGGTGGCCCCGGCGCCCGTGGCGCCCGCAGGTAGGCCTGGTGCAGATCCAGCACCTCTTCGACCAGCGCCTGGGGCGCGACACCACCGTGACGTTCGATGATGTCGGCGATCCAACCCGCCTCGACCCGACGCTCTTCGTCGGCCAGGTCGTCCTCGCGTCGCGGCAGCCGCCACAGCAGCACGGCGACTACGGCCACACCCGCAGCAAAGCCGACGATGAAGAGCCACAGGGCCCACCCCTCGATCATGCGTCTGAGCATATCGTGAGCACCGCCACGGTGGCGGCCGACGGTCCTCGGCTATCCTCGCGCGGTGCCTCCGCTCGTCACCGCCCTGATCGAGGTCAGCCCGCCCTCGGGCATCCAACTCGGTCCGCTCACGCTCGGCTTCTACGGCCTCAGCTACGTGGTGGCGATCATGGTCATGCTGCTGGTGAGCCGGTCCGAGGCTCGCCGCAAGGGGTTGGACCCGGCCCTGGTGACCAGCGCCATCGTGGTCGTGGGCATCTTCGCTCTCGTCGGCGCGCGGCTCTACCACGTGCTGGGGGAATGGGACCGCTACGCCGGCGATCCGCTGCAGGTCGTGCTGCCGCCCTACTCCGGCCTGGGACTCTACGGCGGCATCATCGGCGCCGCCGTCGGCATCTGGGTCTTCGTGCGCGGCAAGGGCATCCCGCTCGGTCGAGCGCTCGACGTGGTCGTGCCCGGCACGCTGCTGGCCCAGGGCATCGCGCGCTGGGGCAACTTCTTCAACCAGGAGCTGTACGGTCCACCGACCGACGTGCCCTGGGCCATCACCATCGAGTGCGCCAACCGCCTGGGCCCGAGGTTCTGCCCGGGCGACCCACGGCTGGCGGCCGGCGCCGAGGGGCTGCCGTTCGCGACCACCGGCTTCCACCCGCTGTTCCTCTACGAGTCCGTGCTGACCATCGCCGGCGGCATCATCGCGCTCGTCATCGCCCGGCGCTTCGCCGACCGGCTGTTCGACGGTGACCTGGCCTCGTTCTGGATGATCTGGTACGGCAGCGTGCGGCTGGGGCTGGAGATCTACCGCGAGGGCTGGAACTGGACCATCGCGGGCGTGCCTGCGGCCATGCTCATCGGAGCCGCGCTCATCGTCATCGGTGCCGGCACGGCCATGTGGCGCCATCGCCCTGGGCGGCCGGCCAACGAGCCCCCGAGCGCCGGTCCACCCGGCTCCGACCGCGCCGCCGCCTGATCAGTCGACCGGCAGACCGGCCAGGCGCGCTGAAGGACCGGAGTCTGGGCGGCTGTCGTCCACGCGGACAGTTCAGCCTGGGCAGCAGGCGATCAGCGTGGGCAGCAGGCGATGCGCGCGGGCATTGGGCGATCAGCGTGGGTAGCAGGCGATCAGCGTGGGTAGAAGGCGATCAGCGTGGGTAGAAGGCGATCAGCTGCGTCGGACCACGCTCGTTGTGGCCGTTGAGCACGACGAAGTCGTCGAGCCCGTTGCGGTCGTGATCGATGGCGTAGGCATCGTCGCCTCCACCGTCGAAGACCTGCGGGATGACCAGTGACGACCACTTCCGGCCGTTGTCGCGATTGACGAGCATGACGTCCGGGTAGTTCTTGTCGCCGCTACGGACGAGGTAGAGGTCGCCGCGCTGGTCGCCGTTGACGTCGCCGCTGGCGATGGCCCGGCCGTTGGTCAGGTTACGTTCGAAGACCTTCTTGAACCGGCCCTTCTTCTGGAGGCTGACCATGAGCT
>JASFQX010000020.1:0-10042 GCA_050115215.1 Chloroflexota bacterium | reverse complement strand
GATGTTCCGCATCCTCACGACCGTGCGCGTCTGGTTCTACCGCGCCGTCGAACCGCTGGCCCCGGCGCGCCTCGTCCACCAGCGCAGCGGCGACCTGTTGACGCGCGCGGTCGGCGACGTCGACGCGCTGGAGGACTTCTACATCAAGGTGCTGGTGCCGCCGGTCGTGGCGGCCGCAGTGGTCGCCGGCGTGAGCCTGGTCTACGGCATCTTCGACGTGGCCATCGGCCTGTCGCTGGCCTTCTTCCTCCTGCTCACGGGCGTGCTTCTGCCGCTCGCCGCGCGCTGGCTCTCGCGCGCACCGGCCGCCGCGGTGGCGGCTATCCGCGGTGACGTCGGCGCCATGCTCGTCGACGAGATCCAGGGCGTCGCCGACCTGGTGGCGCTCGATGCGGCCGCGGACCACCGGACGCGTCTGTTGGCCCGGGCCGAGGAGCTGGACGAGGCCCGCCGACGTCTGGGTGTCATCGAGGGCGTGTCGAACGCGCTGTCGGGCCTGTTCGCCTCGCTGGCCGGCCTGGTCATCCTGGTGCTGGCCATCCCGATGGTGACCGCCGGCGAGCTCGAGGGCGTCTTCCTGGCGGCGCTGCCGCTGGCCGCCATCGCGGCGTTCGAGGCGGTCCAGCCGCTGTCGCGCTCGCTGCAGCTCTACGACACCACCAAGGTCTCCGCCCGACGGCTCCTCGAGCTCATCGACGAGGCGCCACCGGTCGTCGACCCCGTGGCCCCCGCGGACCCGCCACAGACGTTCGACCTCGAGATCTCGGGGCTATCGTTCCGCTTCGCCACCACGGAACCGTGGGTGCTGCGCGATCTCGACCTGCGGGTGGGGGCCGGAGAGCGCGTGGCGCTGGTGGGACCATCCGGCTGCGGCAAGTCGACGCTGGTCTCGCTGCTGCTGCGCTTCTGGGACTTCGACCGCGGCCAGATCCGCATCGGCGGGCGCGAGCTGCACGAGCTCGGCCAGGACGACACGCGGGCCATGCTCAGCGTCGCGCCGCAGGACGTGCACCTCTTCAACGCCACGATCGAGGACAACCTGCTGGTCGCCGATGCGCGCGCTGAGCGCGGGGACCTCGATCGCGCCTGCCGCATCGCCCAGCTCGACGGCTTCATCGCCTCGCTGCCGGACGGCTACGACACCGTCGTGGGTGAGGACGGGCTCCTGCTCTCGGGCGGGGAGCGGCGCCGGCTGGCCCTCGCGCGCGCGGTCCTCAAGGACGCCCCCATCGTCATCCTCGACGAGGCCACCGCCGATCTCGACAGCAGCACGGAGGCAGCGCTGTGGTCGGCGCTGGACCCGTGGCTGGCCGGCAGGACGGTGCTGGTCATCTCGCACCAGCCCGCCGTCATCGCTCGCGTCGACCGGGTGGTGGCGCTGGAGGCGACTGCGCCGCCATCACTCGGGGGCTGAGGCAGCCGCCGACTCGGCGCGGTCGCGGATCGTGCGCAGCATCTTCTGCTCCATGATGAAGGTCCCCGGTTCCACCAGCAGCAGCATGAGGAACGACGCCAGCGAGCGTTCGAACCGGGGTCGCCAGCGACTCACCAGGCGCGTGGTGCCATCGGCGCCCGGATAGAGCGCCAGACACCAGGACGTCGACCCATCCTCGAGCAGGCTGACGATCGACCGCGGCGCGTCGACGGCGATGACCTCGAAGCCCATCGACGGCATCATCAGGATGCGGTCGCCCGGGGCCAGCGCCTGGTGCTCGGGCAGGATCCGGTCGGCGCTGGGCCTGAAGTCGTTGTCGATCCAGTCGTAGCTGTACCAGCCGGCCCTGCCGTAGCCGATCTGGACGAGCCAGGGCCAGATCGCCTCCGGTGGCGCGGCGACGGTGACCGCTCGGGTGGCCGAGCCCGACCCCGGCAGCAGATCGTCACCGGGCATGGCCCTGGACACCTCCGCGTCCGTGGCGCCCCAGCGCAAGTGCCACGGCCTGACTGCCATCCGATAGACCAGCGCGGTCGATACGCCGAACGCCAGCGCCAGGGCCGACCCACCGGTCCGCCCGAGGCGCAGGACCGCCACGAGCCAGGCGGCTACGGCCGACGCGGCTGAAGCAAGGACGATGAGTCCGATCATCGGGCCGGTCCACACGGCTCCCCCTCCCAGGCACTTGCGCGGACCACTATACTACCACTGGTAATGACCACTGGTAATGCAGCCGCCACCAGGCGCCGCTCTCCGAGCATGGAGGAGCAGCTCATCGAGGCCACGCTCGAGCTCATCGCCGAGGAGGGCGGCTCGCTGGCCGTGAACCTGCGGCAGGTCTCCCGGCGCGTGGGCTGTGCCCACACCAACGTCTACAACTATTTCGACAGCTATCGCGACCTGCAGTGGGCGGCCTTCCGCCGGGCGCTGCGCCGGTATGCGGATCACCTGATCGAGGGCCTCGATGCCTCGATGCCCGCCTACGAGTACCTGCGTCGGGCCGTCGGCAACCTGGCCTCGTTCCCGCAGCAGAACCCCGGGCTCTACCGCTTCATCGGCTCCGACCCGCTCGACCTCGACACCATCCCGGCCGACATCATGTCCACGGTGACGACGATGAAGCGGTGGCTGGCGGCGACGGTGGAGGCAGCGGCCGGCCCGGGAGTGAGCCCCGCTGATGCTCGTCACATCGCCGACATCGTGCTCGCCTACATCGACGGCGAGACGCTCAACCTCATCAACGGACGCTCGATCCCCGACGAGGACCTGGGCGGCCGCGTGGTGGCCAACGCGATGCGCCTGTTCGAGCTGCTGGTCGCTGACGCCAGCCCGCGTCGGTCGTCCCGGTCCGCCACCGGCGTGCCGCCCGACCCTGCGTCGATCCTGGGGGTCGACGCTGCCGAGACCGTCTAGCAGGAGGTCGATGTGGAGCTGATCTGGGGCCTGGTCATCATCGCGCTCGGGTTGCTGGCCTGGATCGGCCAGGCCATCTCCCGCTTCGCACCGGCGACCGCGGTGCGCCTCAGCCTGATGGAAGCCGAGGACACCGTCGACGCGGTCTACTGGGCTGACATCCGCGCTGAGGCGCTGTGGGACACGTTCATGCTGTGGACCCTGCCGCTTGCGGGCCTGCTGCTCGTCGCCGGCCTCGACGCCTGGACCTGGTTCGGGCTCTTCGGTGGCGGGATCTACCTCTACTTCGGCGGGCGCGGTCTCTTCACCCGCCTGGAGATCCGCGGCCACGGCCATCGCATCGGGGAACCGTCCAACGTGCGCCTGGGCCTGCTGATGTGCCTGGTCTGGGGCGCGGCCGGGCTCATCACGGCGCTCGTGGCCGTCGCCGCCCTGGCCTGACGCAGCAGAGAGGAGGTGCATCGTGGAGGTGACGTTCGCCACCTGGGCGGTCGCTCTCACCGGCCTCGCCCTCATGGGGCTGCTCGGTGGACTGCAGCTGGTCGCGGTCGTGCGACCACGAGCGCGCTGGACGATCGAGAACGTCTACGGCGGCGACCCCGAGACCACCGACCCGAAGGCCTACTTCGCGTTCAACCAGGGCTTCGCCTGGGCGGATCCGTTCCTGTGGCTGCCGCTGCAGGTGATCGGCAGCATCGGCATGCTGCTGGGCCGGGAGTGGGGCTTCGTCTTCGCCTTCGCGGCATCGGTGCCGTACGTCTACACGGCCATCCAGTGCTTCATCTGGGATCGGGAACTCGGCTACCGCGAGAACACGCTCTACTACTGGGTCGTGGTCTGGGGCATGTGGCCTGCGTTCGGCCTGATCCAGGGCGCCTACGCCCTGGTCCGGCTGCTCGGGTAGCTGTCCGGGGCCCCGGGATGCCCTTCCCGTCTACGACGCGAGCGCCTCCGCCACCAGCGACAGCCGAGCGTGAGCATCGTCAGCCACGGCCCTGAGCTCGGGCGTATCGATGTCGCCGAGCATGCCCAGGGGGTCCACGACCGAGACCGTGCTGCCGGCCCCGTCGTCGTCCTCGTAGACGATGACATTGCAGGGCAGCAGCAGGCCGACCTGCGGCTCGGCACCGAGGGCCTGGATGGCCAGGTTCGGGTTGCAGGCGCCGAGGATGGCGTACTTGCGGAAGTCCCGGTCCAGCTTGACCTTGAACGTCTGGCGGATGTCGATCTCGGTGATGATGCCGAAGCCCTGCTCCTTCAGGGCGGTCTCGATGCGCTCGCGCGCTTGCTCATAGGGCGTGTCCAGGTGAACCGTGAAGGCGTATTCGGCGAGCGTGTCGTTCATGGTCCGAGGATAGCCGCCCCGCTGTGGGGTCGGCGCGACGCGCGTCCCACAGGCTCGTCGACGGGCCCCGGCGACCGAGGGCAATCGAGACTGAATCTCGGTACGATGGTTCGGGATGACCACGACCGAACCCCTTGTCGCCGCGCTCGGCGACGCCGGCTACCGACTGACCGAGCCACGACGCGTGGTGGCCGAGCTCGTCGCCGCGCGCTCGGGCCACTTCACTGCCAACGACCTCATCGCCGACGCTCAGGAGCGCGACCTCGGCGTGGGCCGGGCCACCATCTTCCGGGCGCTCGACCTGTTCACCGAGCTGGAGGTGCTCGAGCGCATCGACCTGCCCAGCGGCGACCACGCGTACGTCTCGTGCCTGCCCAGCCACCATCACCACCACGTCATCTGCCAGCGCTGCGGCAAGGTGACCGAGGTCGAGGACCTCGGGCTGGGTGAGGCGCTGGTGGCGATGGAGGACTCCTCCGGTTGGCGCGTGGAGAAGCATCGGCTCGAGCTCTACGGCTGCTGCCCGGACTGTCAGGCGGCCGGGCGATGAGCGAGCCTCAGGACCCCATCGCGCGCTGGGACGAGCGCTATGCCGGTGGCGAGTACCTGTGGGACGTGGCGCCGAACCAGTTCGTCGAGCGACACGCGGCCGGGCTCGAGCCCGGGGCCGCCATCGACCTGGCAGCCGGCGAGGGGCGCAACGCGGTCTGGCTGGCGCAGCGGGGATGGCAGGTCACGGCCGTCGACTTCTCCCAGGTGGGCCTGGACAAGGCCGACCGGCTGGCGGCCCACCACGGCGTCAGCGCGCGCGTCGAGACCGTCAACGCCGACGTCCTCGCCTTCCAGCCGGCGGAGCCGGTGGACCTGGTCGTCATCGCCTACCTGCAGATCCCGGCCGAGCAGCAGCGTGTCGCGCTGGGCCACGCGGCCACCTGGCTGGTGCCCGGAGGCCGGGTGCTGGTGGTGGCCCACGACCGCAGCAACGTCGAGCACGGCTACGGCGGCCCGCCCGTCGCGGAGGTCTGCTACGACCTCGACGGGACCGTGGCCGCGCTGGCTGGCCTGGAGATCGAGCTGGCCGAGGTCGTGCCCCGACAGGTGGACACCGAGGACGGGCCGCGCACCGCGCTCGACACCCTCGTCATCGCGAAGCGACCAGCGGCCTGAAGCGTCGCCGGGCGGAGCCAGACCGACCGGTCAGGCAGGGGACCTGGCCGGCTGTGCCTCGGAGGGTGCGGCCGTGTCCTCGCCGATGGCGCTGAGCGCGCGGGCCCCGATGGCCAGGCTGGCCAGGGCCATGGCCGCGAAGACGACCAGCGGTGGGAGCAACAGCTCATCGGTCACCCGCCATTCCACCAGGAGCATGGCCGAGATGGCCAGGGCCATGGAGGCACCCTTGACCAGCACGACCATGCCCAGCAGGTAGCCCACGGGCAATCGGCGCCAGACGCTGACGGCGGTGAGGATCGCCAGCGGCACGAGCAGGCCCAGGTCGAAGGCGGGGACGACCAGGGTCGCGGCACCCTCCAGCTCGTCGGTCACCGTGCCGCCGAGCGTGCCGCCGATGAGGGGCAGCCAGAGCCCGGCCAGGATGACCACGATCGCGATCGCGTAGCCGGTCACGGCCCGGCGCGGGAAGCGGTCGCTGACGTGGGTGGCCAGGACTTCGAGGTCGAGCCCGTACACCAGCAGCGCCAGGGCCGAGATGCTGAGGGCAACGACGGCGACGTAGAGCGGGTACAGCGGGCCGTAGGCCCAGAAGACCGCGTACTGGAAGAACTGGTAGCCGAAGTAGGCCAGGAGTCCAGCCGCGACCGTCGCCGCGCGCAGTGAGCCGCGCCACAACAGGGCCAGCGTGACGAGGGTGGCCGGCACCACCACCGCGGCCGTGACGATGTCCCAGCCCACACCCTCGGCCACGATGCCCTCCGGGTTGTAGCGGTAGATGCCGTCCATGACCACCTGCACCACCTCGCCGCGTACCGTCTCGAAGGTGGTCGTGGCGAGGTCGCCCCGCAGGAGCACTCCGGCTGCGCTCGCCAGACCGGCGAGCAAGGCCGCGACCCCGCCCAGCAGGGCCACGGCTCTGGCGATCGATCGATCCATATCTTCCTCTCTTGTCTATCGCTGATCGGGCTGCGGTCCGATGCCGGACCACAGCAGCTCCACCTGGCGTGCCGCGATGGCGGCGACTCGTCCCGGTGCGGGCACCGGCGTGCCCACGGCCATGCGGCTCATCACGAGCGTCGAGGTAAGGCCGAAGAACGCTTCCGCCATGAGGTCGGCGGCCACGTCCGTCCGCAGCTGTCCACGGTCCTGACAGGCCTGCAGCCAGGCCGTGAGCTGCGCGAGGTTGGAGCCGGAAACGTCGCCCAGGGCCGAGCGGACCTCCGGCACCGAGCGCGCGTCGAACGAGAGGCGCAGCACCAGGCCACCGCTGGCGATGGCGCCGCTGATCTCGATGGCCGCCAGGTTGCGCAGGGTGGCGACCGGGTCGTCCCGCACGAGCGCTTCGCGTGGCGGGTACTCGCCGGCCCCGGAGTCGAGCCGGGCCCCGAGGGCACGCAGAACACCCTGTTTGCTCTCGAAATGGCGGAAGAGGGTGACCTCGTTGACGCCGGCGTCTGCGGCGATGGCGCTGGTGGTGGTGCCCACGTAGCCCCGCTCCGCGAACAGTCTCGCCGCCGCGCTGAGGATGCGCTGCTGGGTCTGCTGCCTGCTCATCTCACTCTCTAATGCAAGTACTTGCTTACAATATCACATCCAGGGCGCCCATCAAGCGCTGTTCGCGCTCGATACACTCGGGCCACCAGGCCAGTGCCGAGTCGGGCCGGGGATGCCGCCGAGGCCGCGCTGGATGAAGCGAGGGATGCCCTGATGCGAGCCCTGTACCAGGAGGACTACGGCGAGCCGGAAGCGGTGCTCGAGGTGCGCCAGCTCGAGCGGCCGGAGGCGCCCGGCGACGGCGTCCTCGTGCGCGTCCATGCGGCCTCGATCCACATCGGTGACTGCCACGTGATTCGCGGCGTGCCCAAGGTGATGCGCCCCGTGTTCGGCCTGCGCAGGCCCAGGAGCCCCATCCCGGGGACCGACATCGCCGGCACCATCGAGGCGGTCGGTACCTCGGTCACCGGGCTGCAGCCGGGTGAGGAGGTCTTCGGGCACTGCACCGGCGCCTTCGCCGAGTACGCCGTGGCCAAGCCCGATGGACTGGCGCCCAGGCCGGATAACCTCGATCTCGAGCAGGCATCGGCGGTCGGCGTCTCAGCCCACACCGCGCTCCAGGCCCTGCGCGACCAGCTCCAGGTCCAGCCTGGGCACAAGGTCCTCATCACCGGCGCCTCAGGCGGCGTCGGCAGCTTCGCGGTCCAGATCGCGAAGGCCCTCGGCGCCGAGGTGACCGCGGTCTGCAGCACCCGCAACCTCGACCTGGTCAGGTCGATCGGCGCCGACCACGTCATCGACTACACCGCCGAGGACTTCACGCAGGGCGCGGAACGCTACGACCGCATCCTCGACAACGTGGCCGCGCATCCGATGGCGCAGACGCGGCGTGTGCTCACGCCCGACGGCAAGCTGCTCTCCAACGGCGCGCCGGTCGGTGGCTGGGTCGGCGGGCTCGGCAACGTGGTCCGCGCGCTGCTGACCTCGACGGTGAACAAGCAGCAGGCGCGACCGTTCGTCTCGGCCTACACGCAGGCGGATGCGCTGGCGCTCAAGGAGCTCGTCGAGGCCGGCAAGGTCACGCCCCTCATCGACCGGTCCTTGCCGCTCGACGACGGAGCCGCGGCCGTGGCCCATGTGGCGGCCGGCCATGCCCAGGGCAAGACCCTCATCACGATGTAGCCGCGAGACGGCGCCAGCCAGCCGCTCAGGCGTCAGTCACCAGCGACTTTCACGGCGTGGCCACCGGCCTCGAGCATCTCGTGCGCCCGGGACGCCTCGAGCAGCGTGCCCCCGAGTCGTGGCCCGCAGGCCTCGCCAACAGTGCGCCCTACAGCTCCAGGGCCGGGCGCCGGCCCAGGGCCACCAGGGCCTGGCCTTCGCGGCGCCGCACGAACGCCGCCATGTCGCCACCGGGCTCCAGACTCTCGTCGAGCAGGACCGCGTTGAGCAGGTCGATGGCGCGCGCGAACATCATTCGCTCCATCTCACCGGGCTCGCGTTCGACCCAGGTGCGTCGTCGCTCGTAGCCGGCCTTGAAGGCCCTGGCCAGCTCCGGGTAGTCGTCGCTGTGGCGCACGTAGTAGAGCGATGTGGCCACGTCGAGGATGGGTGCTCCGGTGAGCAGGTCCTCGAAGTCGAAGGGCGAGAGCAGGCCGCGCTTGATCTTGACGTTCCACTGGTGCAGGTCGCCGTGGAGCACGATCGGCGGCACGTCGCGGTTCAGCTCGGCGATGCGCTCGTTGGTGATGTCGACCGCGTCACGCAGGACGCACTCGAGCCCGTAGAGCTCGGCGCGACCGGGCTCGAAGACGACCAGTGGCTCGCCGTAGGGGAGGCACGAGTCGTAGGCCGCGACGCGGAAGTCGTCCGACGGCGTCCAGCCCTCCGCGAAGCGGTGCATCGCACCCATCAGCTCGCCGAGGCGGGCCCAGTTCTCCGGGCTGCGTCGCTGCGCGAGGTCGGATCCGCCCAGCCAGCCGAAGACGACGCACGTCCGCGGCTCGGGCACGCCCTCGGCCCCGGCCACCGTCACCATCCCGCCGTCGCGGTTGGGGATCACCGCCGGCACGGCGATGTCGGTCCGCGCGGCCAGCGCCGTCATGAACTCTACCTCGGAGCGGACCGAGCGCGCGTCCGCGCCGGGGACCGGCCGGGTGATACGGATGACGCATGGTCCCGACAGCGCGTCGACGCGGAAGACGCAGTTCCAGCCGTTGCTGATCAGCCGCAGCCCGGTCCAGACCATGTCGTAGGCCGCCAGTGCCTGCTCGGCCAGGGGTCTCAGCCGACGTGCCTGGCCCAGCTCGGTCAGCGCAGCGAACGGCCTGTCGGTCACGACTCCGCGACAGTCACTACGACCTTGCCCAGGGCCAGCCCGTCCTCGACCCGCCGCAGCGCCGCGGCCGCCTGCTCCAGGGGGTAGCGCCGGTCGATGACCGGCCGGACGTCGCCGGCCTCGATGAGGGCGTTGACCTCGTCCATGTCCTGCCGGGTGTGGGGCCAGCCGTAGAGCAGGCCGAGATGCTGCCCGGACGTCTGGGAGGCCAGTTGCCCGACCAGGAAGCCGTGCAGGACGCGACCGGCGGAGCCACCGACCATGAGGTAGGCGCCATCGGGTGCAAGGATGCGTCGCCAGTCGCGCACCGAGCGCCGGGCGAAGACGTCGAGGACGAGGTCGTACGTCGCTCCGCCGACGATCGGATCCTGCGTCTGGTAGTCGATGACCTCGTCGGCCCCAAGCGAGCGGAGCAGCTCGCGCTTGGCCGCGCTGTCGACACCGGTGACGTGGGCGCCGCGCGCCTTGGCCATCTGCACCGCGAACGTGCCCATGCCGCCGCCGGCGCCGCTGACCAGCACCCGGCTGCCGGGCCCCAGCTCACGCCGGTCGCGGATGCCCTTGATGGCCACCCACGCTGCCGAGGGCACGGCCGCCGCCTCCTCCAGGCTGATCCCGACGGGCACGCGACAGAACGCGGCTGCCGGCGCGGCCACGTATTCGGCGAAGGCGCCGTAGCCGTGCTCCGAGGTATCAGCCATGACCTCGTCGCCCACGGCCAGGTCGATCACGCCGGCGCCGATCCGCTCGACCACGCCGGCCACATCGGAGCCCACGATGCGGTTGGCCGGACGGAACGGCGAGGCCATGCGCACGAAGGCGTACCCGCGAAGGGTCTCGCAGTCGG
>JASFQX010000019.1:0-10153 GCA_050115215.1 Chloroflexota bacterium | reverse complement strand
CGGGCATCCGCGCGCTGCCCGCGGTCGATGACGTCAGCCTCATCGAGGCCATCGCGCCTCCACCGGCGGAGGAGCCGCCAGCCGAGGAGCGACCCCTCGAGGCGATCACGCCCGGCGCGGGCCCGATGCTCAAGATCCAGTGCACGCGTAGCCAGGACGCGCTGGTGCAGGTCTTCGGCTATCTCAACGAACGCGACATGCCCTTCACCTCGCTCCGGATCCTCGAGCCCAACCTGGAGAGCGTGTTCCTGCACCTGACCGGCAAGCGGCTGCGCGACTAGGCGGACGGCGGGGTCATGCTGAGCATCGCCTGGAAGGACCTCCAGATCCTCGGTCGCGATCGCAACGGCCTGCTGGGCACGTTCCTGCTGCCGGTGGTCTTCATCCTCGTCTACATCGGCATCGCCGGCCTGGCCTCCGACACGGGAGGCGACGAGCTCATCGTCCTCCCGGTCGTGAACCTCGACCAGGGAGGCGTGGCGGCCGAGCGGTTGATGGCCGATCTCGAAACCTCCAGCGGTCTCGCTCCAGACGAGCGACCCGAGGCCGAGGTCATGGCCGCCCTCGACGACGGCGACCTCGAGCGCGCGCTCGTCATCCCGGCCGGCTTCAGCGCCGCTGTCTCCGCCGGCGAGCCGACCACGCTCCGCCTGGTCAGCAACACGCTCGATCGCCAGGAGGACGATTCGGTCCGGCTGGCGATCGAGGGGGTCACCGCGGACCTGACCCTGGAGCAGCAGATCGTGGCCAGTCTGGAACAGCTGGCCAGGATGCAGGCGGCCGATCCGGGCTTCGATCCAGCCACGTCGGCCGCCCTGGCCATCCCCCTGGCACAGGAGCAGATGGCGGCCTCGCGCGAGCGCCCGCTGGTGACCGTGACCCGGACGCAGCCGAGCTCGCTCGGGGGTGACGAGGAGGTCGAGATCTCCGGGGTCCAGATCGGCGTGCCGGGCATCACCGTGCTCTTCGTCTTCCTGACCGCACAGGTAGCGGCACGGTCGATCTACGACGAGCGCAAGACCGGGACCTTCCGGCGCCTGCTGGCCGCGCCGCTGGGCAAGTGGCAGATCCTCTTCGGCAAGCTGCTGCCGAACGTGGTGGTGGTCGTGCTCCAGGTGGTCTTCATCTTCGCCGCGGGCATGTTCCTGCTGCCGCTGATGGGCCTCGACGCGCTCGAGCTGGGCAATGACCCGCTGGCGTTGGCGCTGCTGGTCCTGGCGGCCGCCCTCTGCTGCGCTGCCCTTGGTGTCCTCATCGCCTCGCTGGCGCGGACCGAGGCCCAGATCGGCGGTATCAGCGCGGTCATCCTGTGGGTGCTGGCCTTCGTGGGCGGCTGCTTCATCCCGCTGTTCCTCATCAACGAGTCGATGGCCACGATCGGACAGCTCACGCCCCACTTCTGGGCCGTGACCGGGTTCTACGACCTGCTCACGCGCGGCCTGGGGCTGGGTGCGATCGTGGACTCGCTGGTCGTATTGCTCGTCTTCGCCGCGGTGTTCTTCCTCGTCGGCGCGAGACGGTTCGCGTTCCGCTAGCCATGCAGTCGTTCAGCTCGACCATCCGGGGCACGCTGGCCATCACCTGGAAGGAGCTCCAGGTGACGATCAGGGACCGCGGGCTGCTGGCCGTGCTCTTCCTGCTGCCGCTGATCTTCGCGTCGCTCTTCAGCCTGTCCCAGCAGCAGGGCGTAGACGAGTCCACCGGTGTCGCGCCGATCACGGTGGAGATCTTCGTGGTCAACCAGGACGAGGGCCGTTTCGGCGGCCGGATCGTCGACGCGCTACGACAGATGCCCATGCTCGATGTCCGGCCGCTGGGCTCCGCCGAGGACGCCGACCGGCGCGTGGGAGAGGGCGAGCGCACGGCCGCGGTCATCATCCCGGCCGGCTTCAGCGACCGCATCGATGCCTACGAAGCGGCCGATGTGCAGGTCGTCGTGGACCCGGTCCAGCAGGCCATGGCCGGTGTCGTCACGGGCCTGGCCAACTTCGCCGCGGCCCCAGCGGCCATCGAGGGCGAGCTCGCCCACGGGGTGGGCACGTTCGTCTCACAGACCGGCGCCCTGGAGGGAGCGCCGCCCGAGCTGGTCCGGGCCAACGAGGCCCGGATCGTGGGCGCCATCATGACCCAGCTGCAGGCGATGGAGTCGGACCCCACCATCGCCGTGGTCAGCGAGGAGCTCGGAGGCGAGACCCCACAGGAGCCGATCAACCTGTTCGACCTCTTCATGCCGGCGTTCGCGGTCATGTTCGCCTTCTTCCTGACCGGCCACATCGGTGAGACCTTCCATCGCGAGCGTGACGCGGGCACGTTCCGCAGGCTGCTGGCCTCGCCACTGACCCGGGCGGCCATGGTCGCCGGCCCGATGCTGGCCTACGTCATCGTGGTGGTCCTGCAGATCGTGTTCCTGTTCGGCATCGGCGCGGCCCTCTTCGGCATGGACATCGGCGATTCGCTGGTGGGCCTGCTGGCCGTGTCGATCGCCCTCGGCTTCGTGGTCGCCACGCTGGGCCTGCTGCTGGGCGTGCTGACGCGCACCGGCCGCCAGGCCGACGTCGTGGGCATGCTGGTGGCCTTCGCCTTGCCCTTCATCAGCGGCATCTTCCCCATGACCGGGTTCCGCGCCGAGTACCTCGCGGGGGGCCTGCAGGCGGACATCGGAAAGGTCATCCCGCACCAGTACGCGGCCGAGGGCTACCGGCTGGTGATGAGCGGGGAGGGCACCGTCGAGACCGTGCTGATCCAGGTCGCCGCCCTGCTCGTCTTCGCGGCCATCTTCTTCGTCCTTGCGCTGCGTCGTCTGCGCTTCGACTAGGGGCGCCCGCGGTCACGCGCTCCCCGACCGCCGCACCACGCTGCCCCGGAGGCCGTGGCTCGCCTCTCAGGTCGTGGGCTGTGGTCGCTCACGCGCGGCGCTCGCCTGGTGGCGGCGCACAAGGTCGCGATACCAGTGGGCGCTGGCCTTGGGGATGCGTCGCTGCGTGCCGAAGTCGACATACACCAGGCCGAACCGGCTCCGATAGCCCTCGCCCCACTCGAAGTTGTCCAGGAGCGACCAGGCGAAGTAGCCGCGCAGGTCCACGCCCTCCTCGATCGCACGTGCTGCCGCACCCAGGTACCCGCGCAGGTACTCGACCCGCTCGAGATCGCGAACCTCACCCGCGGGATCGACGTAGTCGGCGTACGAGGCTCCGTTCTCGGTGACATAGAGCGGGATGGCCGGATACGAGTCGTGGACGCGTCGCAGCACCGCGTGCAGGGCCTCGGGAGTCACCGACCAGCCCAGCGATGTCGTCGCCGGTTCGGCGGCCACGCCGCGTGCGCCGAGATGGGGATCCGTCGGATCGGCCTCGATGAGCATGTGGTGATAGTGGTTGACGGCGAAGAAGTCGAGCCGGGCACCGATGATGCCCTCGTCGCCGGTCCGCACGAGGTCGCTGAAGCCCTGCGTCCCGTAGAGGTCATCGATGGCGGCGGGGTACCGGCCCAGCAGCACCGGATCGAGGAAGAGGCGGTTGTTGTTGAGGTCGACCCGGTCCGCGGCCGCGACATCGGCCGGGCGCGGCGACGCGGGCCGGACGTGGGTCAGGATGTCGGCGATCCCCAGCCGGGTCCCGCCGCGCGCGGCGCGGATGGCGCTCACGGCCAGGCCGTGGGCGAGGTTGAGATGGTGGGCCGCGGCGACGGCGTCGCGCAGGTTCTGGCGACCGGGGGCGTGGATCCCGCTGTGGTAGCCGAGGAACGCCTGGCACCACGGCTCGTTGAGGGTGATCCAGTCGCCCGCGAGGTCACCGAGCTCCGCCACGGTCGCGGCCGCGAAGTCGGCGAAGCGCGGGGCGGTGTCGCGTTCGGGCCAGCCGCCGGCGTCCTCGAGCTCCTGGGGCAGCTCCCAGTGATAGAGCGTCACGAACGGTCGGATGCCGCGGGACCGGAGGCCCTCCAGGAGCGAACGGTAGAAGGCCACGCCACGAGGGTTCAGCGGACCGGCGCCGCCGGGCTGCAGTCGCGGCCAGGAGATCGAGAAGCGGTAGGCGTTGAGGCCGAGGCCGGCCATGAGCTCGACGTCCTCTGGCCAGCGGTGATAGTGATCGCAGGCGACGTCGCCGGTGTCACCGCGATTGGTCTTGCCCGGCGTGTGGGCGAACGTGTCCCAGATGGACGGCGTGCGGCCGTCCTCCTGCGCGCCACCGTCGATCTGGTAGGCCGACGTGGCAGTGCCCCACAGGAACGTCTCGGGGAACCGCGTCGGATCCGGGTCGCGTGCCGGATCGTGGCCCGCGAGCGCGGCGCCGGTCGCCGTCACTCGCACAGCAGGCCGGGCGGCATGGTCACGGTCACCCGGCGGTACGAGCCGCTGCGATCGAAGAGCGCGGCCGACTGCCGCTGATCGAGCTGGACACCCTCGACCTGCTCGAGCCGGCCATCCGCATGCTCCAGCTCGATGGCGGCCGTCTCTCCCAGGCGATAGACGACCGGCACCTGGCAGTAGGTGAAGGCGAGGCTGTCCGGTGCCAGGTCGATCGACCAGGCTCCGCCATCGTCGGAGCGGAAGCTCGCAGTCGCGGGCGCAGTGAGGAACTCGCGTCGCGAGAGCAGGCAGGGCGCGAAGCGCACGCAGCCGTCGACGACCGCGACGCCCAGCTCCCCGAATCGCGTGAGCACCTGCTCCTTGACCTGACCCGTCATGCCCGGCTGCTGCGCGCCGAGATGCCTGGGGGTGTGCGAGTAGGGATCGGTCGGGAACGCGCCCTGAAGGGCGGGGTCCTTGCGGAAGCCGAGCCCGTCGCGGATGTCCTGGTAGCTCTCCGCGAGCGCGGCCGCCGCGCCCGGGTCCGTGGCGCGGCCATGGCACCACTGCACGGCCACGGCGAGCTTGGCGACCATGTGCCAGTAGATGCTGCCCAATCCCTCGAACATGAAGAAGCGGTCGCTCCGTCCGGTGAACTCGTCGTGTGCGAAGGTGGTGCGCCAGAGCTCGCGGACGGCGGCCCGGACAGCTGGCTCGGCGTCCACGTCCTCGAGCCGGCTGTCCACCTCCGAGAGGGTGCTCAGGTCAGCCTGGAAGTGCCACCTTCCTTCACGATCGACCACGAACAGCGCGGGCTCCTTGAGCGGCGGTTCGCCCGGGAGGGTGTTCCGCTCGAGGAATGGCACCGACGGGCGATCCGGATAGAGCACGTAGCTGTGCTGGTCGGCCCGGTAGAGGTCACTGGCTCGCAGGGCGCGCAGGAGCGCGACGCCTTCGCGGTCGTCGAGAAGCCCGGATTCGAGGACGGCCACCTGCCCCTCGAGCATCAGCCCGAGGTGGCTGACGCGAGCACGCTGACCCTCGATGGCCAGAACGTCATAGCTGTGGAAGAGCCCATCTGGTCGCCGGCTGGCCTTGATCGTCGCCCGGGCCAGGCGGACCGTCGTGTTCAGCAGGGACCGGATCGTGGTCGCCGGCGTCCCGACCGCCGCGCCGAAGGCGCCCCCGTAGACCGCCTCGCGGTGTGCCTCCCCAGCCCGTCCGAGCTGCGCCATGACCGCGAAGCGCTTGTTGTCGTCCATCGGCAGCTCGGCCCGACCCAGGACCTCCGTCACCTCCTCGAGCAGGGCACGCACCGACCCAGAAAGCTCGACCTCGCCGTCTCCCGCGAACGTCTCCAGCAGGAACCCCGCGTAGCGCGCGATGGCGCTCACGGTCACGACCGAGAGGCCCCACCCCGCAAGCGCGTTGTTGGCGTCGTTCCACTCGGGGCGCTGGGTGTTGAGCCAGATCCCGCTGCCGGGGACGAGGTTGGTGAGCTGTGGCACCAGGAGCTTCTCGGCCAGCGTGACGAGCCGGACCTCGCCATCCGCCTCGCGCACCAGCCACCCGTCGGCGCCGACGTCCTGGGCCGCGGCCAGCAGCGCCCGGTGCCGAGCATGATCGAAGGTGATGGTGTGGCGCGGGTCGGACACGATGTCGTCGAAGCCATCGATCCGGTAGGGGGTGTCGGCATACGCGAAGATCCGCTCGCCCAGGCCCGCTCGAAGGGCGCCCGGTCGGTGTCGCTCGAGGGCCTCCAGCAGCCGACAGAGGTAGACGATCTGGTGGTCACCCCAGTAGCCGATGTGGCTCCAGGGATCATCGGGATCCTCGACCTCCCAATCGATGCCGTTGCGCGTGATGCGATAGGGGTTGTAGCCGTCCGCCGTCGACGCGTTGAGGAACACGGTGATGAACTGCTGCAGGTAGCCCGGGTAGCTGACACCGAGGGCTTCCCAGTTCTGGAAGATGTCGCGCCAGTTGCCCTCGTAGCCATAGACCAGGTCGTCACCGTCGTGGACGCGGATGGTGTACCAGTTCCAGGGCCGGCTGGGATCGCCGTGACGCCGGCTGAAGGTGAGCGGGAGGTACCCGCGCAGCAGGCGCGTCAGCTGGGGGTCGCCCTGCGCCTGCGCGTCCTGAAGCAGCTGGTCCAGGCTGATCCAGTCGGGTAGCCCCGACAGCCAGGGCTCGTGTCGTGCGGCGACGACCCGGTCCTGTCCCTCCAGGTAGGCGGCCAGGTCGCGGCGCGGGACCTGGTAGTCGTTCTCGAACGTGCCTCCGCGCATGATGTTGAAGAGCACGTTCGCGACATGGTTCGCGGTCGCGGCCTCGTCGGCCGTGTGCTGCGTGGCGTCGGCTCCGGCCAGGCGGCGCTGCACGCCGGCGCGGTCGGCGGCAAGCGCGGCCTCCAGGGTCGAGCGCAGCTCGGGCTCGGGCGCCTCGAGGACATGGGCCAGCTCCAGCACCATCGGCTGGTCCAGCCCGGTGTCGGCGACCGTGTACCAGTCATGGGAGCCGTTCGGCGGCAGCACGACCTCGTCGACCGCGAGGTACGCGCCCATCACCCCGCGGACCTCCGTCTGGCTGGTCAGCGCGCCCCCGCGACGGAACGTCTCGGCCGCGGCATCGCCGAGGAGGACTGCCGGTGCGTCGTGGCCGACGGCCCAGGCCACCGCTGCACGCAGCGCCTCGGATGGCTCGGGCCGATCAGAGACCATGGTGTTGAGCGTGTAGAGCGCCAGACGCGAACCCCCCACGCGCTCATGGCGCATGTAGGCGATGGCCAGGTAGCTCAGGCGGGCGTACAGATCGCGGTCGACGCCAGGCGGAACCAGATCGTGCCAGCCATCGAGGTAGCGGATGCTGACCGCTTCGCCGGCGAGGTCGTCGATGACGGCGTGCCGGACCACGCCGAAGGCCTCGCAGGCCGCGAGGCTCCAGCGGAAGCGCAGGCCCAGGTCCTCGTCGATCTCCTCGAAGATCACCGCCGTGCCATCGATGCGCTTGTACAGATTCCGATGCACCGACCGCGTCGCGGGCAGATCGCGCCATGGCTCCCACAGGTCCACGCGGCCATCGCGTGAGACCAGGAAGGCGCTGCGCGCGCCGCTCGCGTTCGGGTCGCGCAGGATCTTGTCGGCCGTCTGGCTCGGGAACAGCCCGTGATCGGGGTCCGCGCGACCGGCCACGAAGGCCCCGTTGGAGCCGACGAACAGCCACACGTCGCTGTCACTGACCACGCTCATCAGGAACGGCGCCATGGCATCGACGTCGGCGATCCGAGCGTAGCGGTCGCCCTCGATGGTCACGAAGCCGCCCTCGACCGACAGCGCCTTCGCGGGGATCAGCGTGCGCGCGGGCCGGATGATGGGATCGCGGGGGCTCATGCGGGCTCAACCACCGGCCGAGCGCCTGACCGAGGGGCCTCGCCAGCAGGCGCTGACGCACGGTCTTCGTCGGTGTCGCCGGTCGACCCACGGAGGACGAGCTCGGTCGCGAAGATGACCTGGTTGGCAGCGCTGCCGGGCTCATCGATCTGCTGGAGCACGAGCCGCACCATCTCACGGCCCATGGCCTCGATCGGCTGGCGCACCGTCGACAGCGTCGGCACGCTCTCGCGAGCGGTGGGCAGGTCGTCGAACCCGATGACGGCGACGTCCTCGGGCACGCGACGTCCCGAGTCCTTGATCGCCTGCATGGCCGTGATGGCCATGCTGTCCGAGGCCGCGAAGAGCGCGTCCAGGTCCGGGTGGCTCGCAAGCAGCGTGTGCGTGGCCTGGGCCGCGGTCCGCGCTCGATACTCGCCGGCCACCTCCAGCGAGGGGTCGATGGGCCGTCCGGCAGCGCGAAGCGCGTCGCGGTAGCCCTCCAGTCGATCCACTGCTGAGGGCAGGTCGAGCGTGCCGTGGATGGTGGCGATGGTCTGTCGCCCGCTCTCGATGAGGTGGCGGACGGCCGACTCCGCGCCGGCCCGGTTCTGGGCGTCGACATAGCTCACCGACAGACCGCTCACCGGACGGCCGCTCACGACCGTCGCGACCTGGCGCCGGCTCAGGTTCCGGAGCAGCGGATCATCTCCGTGGGGACCCACGAGCACGACCCCGTCGACGTGATCGGAGACCAGGTAGCGCTCGATCCTGGTCTCCTCTTCACGTGTCGGAGCGAGCATCAGCACCAGGCGCCGGTCTCGCTCCGAGAGGCCGGCGCTGATGCCCAGCATCAGCTGCCCGAAGAACGGGTCGCCGAAGAGCCGGTCGGCCGACTCCAGGACGACCACCCCGATCGAGCCGGTGCGCTGGGTCATCAGGCTACGCGCCGAGGGGTTCGGCACGTAGCCCAGCTCATGGATGGCGATCGTGACCGCGGCCTTGACCTCGGGGCCGACGCGCGGGTGGTCATTGACGACACGCGAGACCGTGGCCGTCGAGACGCCGGCCAGGGCGGCAACGTCCTTGACCGTCACTCTGCGGCTGGCGTCTGCCCGCCGCTGCCTTCTAGCCACCACATCCTCTCCTCGCCGTCACCGCGCGTTCTCCCATCGCTGCGCGTCCTCGCCGTCACGCTAGCCCTTGACCGCGCCGGCCGTGACGCCGCCGATGATGTAGCGCTGCATGAAGATGAAGAACACCACCATGGGCAGAGCGATCATCAAGACGCCCGCCGCCAGGAGCGGCCAGTTGGTCCCATACACGCCCTGGAAGACGATCAGGCCTCGCGTCACCGGGTAGTACTCAGCGCTCGTGAGGTAGATCGTGGGCAGGATGAGCTCGTTCCAGACGCCGATCGAGTGGAGCACCGCCACCGTGGCGATGGCCGGCTTGGCCAGCGGCATGATGATCTGGAAGACGTAGCGCAGGTAGCCGGCGCCCTCGATGGCCGCCGCCTCGTCGAGCTCGACCGGGATGGTCCGGATGTAGTTGACGAGGATGACGATGCCGATCGGATTCACCACGAACAGCATGATGTAGCCGATCGGGTTGTTGAACAGGCCCAGCCGCAGGATGAGCTGGAACTGCGGGATGAGCGCCGGTGGCAGGAACAGCGCGATGAGGAAGAGCGTGAACATCAGGCCGCCGCCACGGACGAAGCGCCGAGCGATGGCCACGGACAGGAACGTGCCGGTCACGATGAAGACGGTCGTCGAGACCACCACGTAGATGATGCTGTTGAGCAGATACTGGGCGAAGTTGGCCTTGTCCCAGGCCTCGAAGAAGTTGTCGAAGCTGATCGATGAGGGAAGCGTCAACGGCGTCCTGTTGAACTCGGCCGGCGTCAGGAAGGCCGTGTTCAACAGCATCAGCAAGGGCCCCAGGTAGACGACCGAGAGGATCAGCAGCACGACGAACGATCCGACCCGTGCCCAGTCGATCGGCTTGCGGGGCGCGTCGGGAGAAAGGGAGGCGCCTGTGTTGCCGCGTGGTTGGTTCATCGCCGCACTCATCCGATCAACCGAGCCTCTCTACGTCGCAGCAGGTACTGCGTGGTGATGCCGATGACGAGCACGATCAGGAAGAGGATCATCGCCGCCGCCGCTCCGTAGCCCTGCCGGAAGGACGTCGTGGTCGTGCTCCCTGTCGTTTGCCCGAAGGCCTCTGCGTAGACCAAGTAGCCCATCACCTGGGTCCCTGGGCGGTAGCCGGTGAGGACGAGGAACAGCTGCCACGCCTGGAGCGAGCCGATGATGGTCAACACCAGGTTCGTGTTCACGGCCGGTGTCAGTAGCGGCCAGGTGACGTTCTTGAAGGCCTGCCATCGGCTGGCTCCATCGATCCTCGCCGATTCGTAGACCTCCTCGGGGATCGTCTGCAGGCCGGCCAGGAAGATGACCATGGTGAAGCCCAGGTTGGACCAGATCTGCAC
>JASFQX010000018.1:0-10485 GCA_050115215.1 Chloroflexota bacterium | reverse complement strand
ATGACCTCGCCCGGCGCATGGGCGAGGTCATGGCCGAGCACCATCGCCGGCTCAGGGACAAGCACCCCAGCGTGGCTCGTACCCGCAACAAGGGCCTCTTCGGCATCATCGATCTGACCCGTGACCCGGACGGCTACGAGCCCATTGCGCCCTACAACGGCAGCAGCGACGAGATGAAGGCCATCGGTGCCTATCTCAAGGAGCACGGGCTCTTCACCTTCCTGCGCTTCAACATGATCCATACCAACCCGCCCCTGACCATCAGCGAGGAAGAGATGGCCGAGGGCTTCGAGATCATCGACGGCGCCCTCGACATCGCGGACGCGGCCATCGGGGCGTAGTCCGCCAACCAGGGGAGGACCGGACACTAGCGAGCGATGAGCGACGAGCGGGAGCAGCGCGCCGAAGGCCTGCCGCCGGAAGACCGGGAAGAGGCCAACGACCGGCAACAGGCCGAGGTCGAGCGGCGCATGCCCATGCCCTACCGCGCGCTCGGCCCGAACACGTCCGCTTACGCGTCGCCCGACGACCTCGAGCATGCCGAGGCCATCGAGGAGACGCTCGATGTCGAGGGTACGGCCGACGAGATCGCCAAGACCTCGCGCGGCGGCGCCGAAGCCATCGTCGGGCGCTGGGGCTCGCCGGTCGGCCGGGTCGCGCGGACGGTCCTCGCCTTCGTCGTCTTCTTCGGCATCGTCTTCCTCACCTGGGAGCTGTTCAAGTGGCTCTTTGGCGACCCCTGGCGGTTCGAGGACGTGCTGGGGACGGGCTGGGACTACTTCCATCAGCCACCGTTCTATCTCATCCAGGCCAGCGACCTGCAGCTGCCACACGTGTGGGACATCGTCTATGCGCTGAGCGAGCCGGTGCAGCGCAACCAGGATGAGTCGCTCTTCGTCTACCTCGTCGGTGCGGCCTTCTCGACCTGGCGGCAGGCGGTCATCGGCTTCGCCATCGGCGCGTTCATCGGCGTCGCGCTGGCCTCGATCTTCGTGCACTCGCTGCTGACCGAACGCGCCTTCATGCCCTACGTCATCGCCAGCCAGGCCATCCCCATCGTGGCTCTCGCGCCCATCATCGCCGCCGCCGCTGGCCGGGGTGCCACCGCCGTCGTCATCATCGCGGTGTACCTCACCTTCTTCCCGGTGACGGTGGCCCAGTCTCGCGGACTGCGCTCACCTGACCCGCGCTCGCTGGAGCTCATGCGCTCGTTTGCCGCGAGCAAGTGGGACATCTACCGCAAGGTGCGCCTGCCCGCGTCGGTGCCGTACCTCTTCACGGCCTTGAAGGTGGCCGCGGCTGCGGCCATCGTCGGCGCCATCATCGGTGAGGGGCCTGGTGGGGTGAAGGACGGGCTGGGGCGAGCCATCATCAACTTCAACCAGCAGTACATCTCGGGTCCGGAGAAGCTCTGGGCCACGATCCTCATCGCGGCCCTCACCGGCATCCTCTTCTTCGTCATGGTCCGTATCGCAGAGGTCGTCAGCACCCGGCAGCGCACGACTCGGCCGCCGGCGGCCACGGAGCCGGTCGCGAGCAGCCCGCCGGCCCAGGGCGCGCTATGACCAGGGAAGGAGCAGCCCCGAGGGCGGTCCGTCTTGCCGGCGTCGAGAAGACCTTCCCGGTCCAGGGTGGCGACCCGACCGTCGCCCTCACGGGCATCGATCTCGAGATCGACCAGCGCGAGTTCATCTCGCTCATCGGGCCATCCGGCTGCGGCAAGTCCACGCTCCTGCGAGTCGTCGGTGACCTCATCACGCCCTCTACCGGCAGCGTGGAGGTGAACGGGAAGCCGGCCCACCAGGCACGGCTCGACCGCGACTACGGCATGGTCTTCCAGGCGCCGGTGCTCTTCGACTGGCGCACGGTAGAGGCCAACGTGCGCCTGCCGCTGGAGGTGACCGGCCTGCCCAAGAGTGAGCGCGAGGCGCTCGTGAAGGAGAAGCTCGAGCTGGTCGAGCTTGGCGGCTTCGCCAAGCACTATCCCCATCAGCTCTCGGGCGGCATGCAGCAGCGCGTGGCCATCGCCCGGGCACTGGCGCTGCAGCCATCGCTGTTGTTGATGGATGAGCCCTTCGGGGCGCTCGACGAGATGACGCGCGAGCGGCTCAACTCCGAGCTGCTCGACATCTGGAGCGAGACCGGCACGACCATCATCTTCGTCACGCACTCCATCCCCGAAGCCGTCTTCCTCTCCACGCGCGTCGTGGTCATGAGCCCGCGTCCCGGCCGCATCGCGGAGACCATCGAGATCGACCTGCCGCATCCCCGCAGCGACCAGACGCGCGAGGCGGACCGCTACTACGAGCTGGTCACCGAGGTACGCGAAGCGCTCCGGGGCCGGCCCGGGGCAGGTGCCGACCTCGCAGCCCGGGCTCGCTCGGATAGCTCCTTCGGATGACCGCCTCCACGCGTGCCTCGCGGGCGAGGGTGCCGCCGGCCCTGTCCGAGACGATGCGGCGCTGGCTGCCGCCGCTGGTCGTCTTCGTGAGCGTGCTCGTGGTCTGGGAGATCTACTACAGCGACAGCGGCTTCTTCAACCCCATCCCCACGCCCAGCGCCATCGCCAACGCGCTGGTGGAGGAGTGGGAACTGCTGTCGTCCTCGGCCCTGGCCACCATCATCGAGGCCCTCGGAGGCCTGGCCATCGGCACGACCGCGGGCCTGGTGGTCGGCTTCCTGACCTCGCGCTGGGCCATCGCCCGGGACATCCTGCTGCCGCTGGCCATCGGGGCCTCGACCATCCCGATCATCGCCGTCGCACCCATCCTCAACAACTGGTTCGGGGTGCTCAACCCGCTGTCGAAGATGATGATGGCCGCCCTGCTGGTCTTCTTTCCGGTCGTCATCAACGTCACGCGCGGCCTGGTGGAGGTGGGACCGGCCAAGCTGGAGCTCATGCGTTCGTACGCCGCCGACGAGACCACGATCCTGCGCAAGCTGCGCGTGCCGCACATGCTGCCCTTCTTCTTCACGGCCATGAAGGTCGGCACCACGCTGGCCTTCATCGGCGCCATCGTGGGCGAGTTCTTCGGCGGCACCTCCAACGTGCTCGGGCGTGTGGTGCTGCAGGCCATCAGCGGTGGCAAGTTCGACGTCGCCTGGGCCGCCATCATCATCGGCGCCGTCGCGGCCATCCTCTCCTACGCAGGCGTCACGCTCATCGAGCGCGCCGTGATCCCCTGGTACTTCCACATCCACGACGCGCCCGAGTAGGGCCCCCGCGAAGCGGCCGACAGACGATCGAACCGGATCGCGACGAAACGAACACTCGATATGTGCGCATTTCTGCGCTATGGTTCGCGCGTCCAGAAAGAGGAGGGCGTCATTCGGCCCGGCGGACCGGGTCAGGAGTGAGCCCGCAACAGAGGTGGGTGAATGACTAGGACACGCAACGTCGGCATCGCCATGGGCGCAGCGGGGCTGCTCGCTGCCGCGTCGATCGGGACGGCCTCGGCCCAGGACCTGACGCCGGTGAGCGTCGTGCTCCAGTGGGTGCCACAGGCGCAGTTCGCCGGCTACTTCGCGGCCGACGCGATGGGCTTCTGGGAGGAGCAGGGCCTCGACGTCACCATCGTCGACGGTGGCCCGGACGTCGCTCCCCAGGTCGAGGGTTCGCTGCCGACCGGCCCCGAGTTCGCCGTCTCGTGGGTGCCGCGCGTGCTGGCGGTCCGCGACGAGGGCTCCGACCTCGTCAACATCGGACAGACGTTCCAGCGCTCGGGCACGCTCTCGGTGTCATGGGCGGACAACCCGGTCAGCTCGCCCGAGGAGTTCGCCGGCAAGAGGATCGGCGTGTGGGACTTCGGCAATGAGTTCGAGGTGACCGCAGCCGCGCGCGAAGTGGGCCTCGAGCCGGGCGTCGATTTCGAGAAGGTCATCCAGCCGTTCGACATGTCGCTGCTCCTGAACCGGGAAGTGGATGCCGCAGAGGCCATGACCTACAACGAGTACGCGCAGGTGCTCGAGACGGTGAACCCGGAAACGGGTGCGCTGTACCAGCCTGAGGACCTGGTCGTGATCGACTACAACGAGGTCGGTACGGCCATGCTCCAGGACGCCGTCCATGCGCGTGCCAGCTGGCTCGCCGAAGAGGGCAACGAGGAGATCGCGGCCAAGTTCCTGGCCGGCGTCTTCCAGGGCTGGGCCTACTGCCGGGACAACCCCGAGGAATGCGTCCAGTTCACGGTCGACGCCGGGTCGACCCTGGGCATGGGCCACCAGCGCTGGATGATGAACGAGATCAATGCGCTCATCTGGCCGTCACCCGACGGCATCGGCGCGATGCCGGAGGAGACCTGGGACAAGACGGTCGAGATCATGCTCGATGCCGAGCTCATCGGCGAGCCGCCGAGTGACGATGCGCGACGCAGCGACCTGACCGAGGCCGCGTGGGCGCTCGTTCCGGAGGGCGTCGACCTCTTCGGCCTCGACTATGAGAAGGGCACCGTGGAGGTGACGCCCGGCGGCGAGTAGTCGCCCGCTCACCTTTTCGGCCCCCTGGGCGGCCTGAGCGGCCGCGCACACCACCCCCGACAGGGCCGGTCCTCGAAGGGCCGGCCCTTCGTCATGTAGCCCCGTGGCCCGCGGTGCCATCCACGCGGCTGCGTGCCGAGCGGGCTACTCGCCGATGGGCAGCACCGACCAGCCGCCGTCGACGGTGATGGTCTGGCCGGTCACGGCTCGCGCCTCCGGTGAGAGCAGGTAGGCGGCCGCGGCGGCCACGTCCTCGGCCGCGATGAAGCCTGCGGTCAGCGGCTGCTTGCGCCGGGCGAAGTCCTGGGTGGCCGCGTCGGCCTGGGCTCGCTCGGACATGCGTGAGATGGTCAGCGCCGGCGCGACCAGGTTGACCCGGATGCCCTGCGGCGCGTAGTAGGCGGCCGCGGTCGTGGTCAAGGCCGCGATCGCCCCCTTGGCCGCCGCGTACGCATGGGTCGCGAACAGCTCGGGTACGGGCTCCGTGGCCAGCACCGAGCCCATGTTGACGATGGCCCCGCGCTGCCCCTCCGCATCGGCCGACTGCGCGAGCATGGCCCGCAGCACCGGCGCGGTAACGGTCACATGCGTGGTCGCGTTGAGCCGCATGGTGGCCTCGTAGGCCTCGGGCGTCAGCTCGTGGAGGGGCCCGTCGCCCAGGCGCCGACCGGAGCCGCCAGCCACGTTGAATAGGCCGTCAACGCGCTCAAGCCAGGCGACCGCCGCGAGAACTGCCCCCTGCGCGGCGCGCACGTCGGTCAGGTCGGCCACGACGGGCTCGGCCTGCCCGCCCGCGGCTTCGATCTCACGGGCCAGCGCCTGGCACGACCCGGCCGTGCGGCTGACGATGGCCACGCGCGCCCCTTCCCGGGCGAACCGTCGGGCCGACGCGGCGGCGATACCGCCGGCGCCAGTGACGATGATCCCCCGGCCGCGCAGTCGATCCATGAGCACGCTCACCTCCACGTCTCGGTCACGTGGACATCGTGCTCCAGCACGGCCGCCGTGGCCGGGTCGAGCGAGGCGGCGCTGATGGTCAGGGCATTGGCCGAGCCGGCCGCCACCCCCTTGACCAGGGCGCTCGGGATATCGGCGCCAGCGAGCAGGGCCAGCGACATGGCGGCATTGAAGGAGTCGCCCGAACCGACCGGGTTCACGGCTTCGATCGGCGGAACGGTCAGCTGCCAGACCGTGCTCGCATCCGCGGCCGCCACCTCCGCGGCTCCATCGGTCACCACCGCCAGGCGGGCGCCTCGCTCGACCAACAGGGTGGCAGCCTCGACGGCCGTGGCGCGGGCCCCCGCCACGCCGGCCTCGACGGCTTCATCGCGGCTGATCTTGACCACCTCGGGGCCGGCTGCGAGCGCCGCCAGCAGGCCGTGCCCGGAGGCGTCGACCAGCAGCGGCACGCCGGCCTCGCGGCAGACCTCCACGATGGCGCCGTGACCGCGCACGTCGAGCCCGGCGGGGATGCTGCCGGCGACGACGGCCATGCCGCTCAGCGGCAGCAGCTGCTGAGCGAGCAAGCGCAGGAAGGCCGCGTACTCGTCCGCTGTGGCTTCCGCCGGCCGCTCATAGACCAGGATCGACTCGCCGGCGGCGTCCACCACCACGTAGGTCGTCCGCGACTCGGCCTTGGCGTAGGACCAGTGGGGTTCGAGGCCCTCCGCCGAGAGCGATTCCACGATCCAGCGACCGGTGTGCCCGCCGGCGATGCCGGTGGTGATGACGCGGCCACCCAGGGCCACGGCGGCGCGTGCCGCGTTCACGCCCTTGCCCCCGGGCAGCGCATGCAACTCCAGCGGGCGCAGGACCTGGTGGTGGACCAGGCGCTCCACGCGCGCGGTGCGGTCGATGGCCGGCGCCGGCGTGATGCACAGCAGGGCCGGACGTGGTGACTCAGCCATGGGCGTGCCCGCGATCTGACAGGGTGCTGGCCGTGACTAGAGCCCGGTGCCGAACTGACGGTCGCCCGCGTCGCCCAGGCCGGGCAGGATGTAGCCCTTCTCGTTCAGCCGACGGTCGAGCGCGGCGCAGTACATGCGCACGTCCGGGTGGGCCTCGCTGACGGCGGCCACGCCCTCGGGCGCGGCGATGAGATTGACCAGCTTGATGCGCTCGGCGCCCCACTCCTTGAGCACCTCGATGGCGGCGGTAGCTGAGCCACCGGTGGCCAGCATGGGATCGAGGATGAGGCAGGTGTCGACGGTCGTCTGGTCGGGCAGCTTGTTGTAGTACTCGACCGGCCGCAGCGTGCGCTCGTCACGGAACAGCCCCAGGTGCCAGACCTGGGACTCGGGGAAGAGCTCCAGGAAGGCACCGACCATGCCCAGGCCGGCACGCAGGATGGGCACCAGCCCGATGCGCTCCGCCAGCTGGTAGCCGGTCGTGACCTCGAGTGGTGTCCGCACCTCGACCTCGTTGAGAGGTGCATCGGCCAGGGCTTCGTAGCCCACCAGCCAGCTGATCTCCCGTACCAGTTCGCGGAACTTCCTGGGGTCGGTGCGCTCGTCCCGCATCAGCGCCAGCTTGTGGAGCACGGCCGGGTGGGTCGAGACGAAGAGGTTGGGCTGGTCGGGCACGGGTCGCCTCCGAGATGCGGGCAGGATGGCGAGTCCCGATTCTACTGGGCCAGCGACCGTTCGCCACCTGGCCACCGGAAGGGCCCGCCCGCGATACCATCCGCTCGTGCCCGACGAGATGATCACCCCCGCCTTCCCTAGCGACGGCGATGAGACCGGCGCAGCTCCCGACGCGTCCGGGGCCGACGCGGACGCGCCCTCCCACAGGCGCTCCGGTCGCACCCGCAAGGGCGCTGCCCCACCGGTGCTGGTGGAGGTCCGGCGAGGTGCCATCGACGAGAGCCGCCACCGCGGGCACATCGTCCACGTCGACGCGCAGGGCAAGGTCGTCCACGCGGTCGGTGCTCCGTCCACCGAGATCACGCTGCGCTCGACGGTCAAGCCGTTCGCCGTGGTCGCGCTCATCGAGTCGGGCGCGGCCGACGACCTGGCCCTGACCCCCGACGAGCTGGCCATCATGTGCGCCTCCCATACCGGCGAGGACAAGCACGTGCGCACGCTGCAGGCCATCTTCCGGCGAGCAAGCGTGACCCAGGCCCTGCTGCAGTGCGGCACCGCCGGCGCCCCGGCCGACGTTCAGACCGCGGCGCGCCTGGCCCGCGACAGCGAGACGCCCGGTGCCATCCGCCATGGCTGCTCCGGCTTCCACGCCGCCTCCATCCTCATGAGTGCCCATGCCGGCTGGTCGGTCGATGACTATCCCGACCCGCGCCATCCCAGCCAGGTGGCGGTGCGTGAGACCGTGGCCCGGCTCTTCGGGCGCAAGCTCGAGACGCTGCGGACCGCGACCGACAACTGCGGCCTGCTGACCTACGAGGTGACGCTGCTGGAGCTGGCCAGGGCCTACCTCATGCTGGCCGACCCCGAGGGTCCGTCGGTCGATGGCCCGCGGGCGGATTCGGCGCCGGCCCTGTTGCGCGTGCGGGACGCGATGATGGCGGCGCCGGACATGGTGGGCGGCACCTACGACAGCCTTGACACCGACCTCATGCGCCGCCGCCCCGGCCGGCTGGTGGCCAAGGCGGGCGCGGATGGCGTGCGGGCCATAGGCATGGTCGCAGCCGAGGAGACCGAGGCAGGCGCGATGGCGCTCAAGATCGAGGATGGCGACAGCTCGCGCCGCGCGGTCTCGGCGGCGAGCGTGGAGGCGCTGGCCCAGCTGGGCCAGCTCGATGAGCGAGACCTGCGCGTCCTGGCCGCCTACCACCGTCCCACCGTGCTCAGTCCAGCCGGACAGGAAGCCGCCGTCGCGCTGGCTCGGTTCGAGCTGGCCGGCGTCGACGAACCGAGCTGAGGGCGCCTGCGTCCGACCACCGACCCCTACCTCGTCCTGGGGGTGCTGCGCGGCGCATCGACCGCGCAGATCAAGGCCGCCCATCGGCGGCTGGCAAAGCGGTTCCACCCCGACGGTGAGCATGGCGACGAGGTTCGCTTCCTGGCCGTGCAGGAGGCCTACCAGCTGCTGACCGACCCGCTCCGACGGCGTGCCTGGGACCAGGCGCATGCACC
Organism: Chloroflexota bacterium; assembly: GCA_050115215.1. Taxonomy (GTDB): domain Bacteria; phylum Chloroflexota; class Limnocylindria; order Limnocylindrales; family CSP1-4; genus JAFMJV01. Next base: position 1,918 of record JASFQX010000018.1, on the reverse strand, counting down.
CGGTCCGGTTCGCAAGGCTAACGGTCGCCGTCACACCGGAGCGAGCCAGCCCGGACCCGAGCCCGACCCCCGGCCTCGCCGCTCGGCTCGTGTCCGCCGCCCGCGCCCCGCCAGTGGGGCCCGCACGCAGACGTGGTCGGCGAAGAACGTGCCCTGGTGGGAGGACTTTCGGCCACGCGACGATCGACCCACGCGGCCCCAGCGCCCCGCGCCGGCAGCCGCCGATGGCGCGCCCAACGAGTTCGACGTCTTCAGCCGGTCCAGCGGCGCGGCCTGGTCCGCGGCTGCCCGCCGTCACTTCCGTCGTGGCACCGACGACCTTCCCTCACGCGGTGTCTGGCGCTACCGTGGCACCCAGGTCGTGACCGGTGCCGAGGCCCGCCGGGTGGCGGCGGAAGACGAGGAGGAGAGATCCCCACGATGACGACGCGATGCCGCATCGCGCCCAGCCCTACGGGTCCGCTGCACATCGGCACGGCCCGGACCGCGCTCTTCAACTACCTGTTCGCCCGCCAGACCGGGGGCACCTTCGTGTTGCGTCTCGAGGACACCGACCTGGCCCGCTCGACGCTGGAGTACGAGGAGGACATCCTCGATGGGCTGCACTGGCTCGGTCTCGACTGGGACGAGGGCCCCGAGGTGGGCGACCGGCCGGCCCGCGGCGCCTCCGGCCCGTACCGGCAGTCCGAGCGCGGTCGCTACTACGCGGACGCCATCGAGCAGCTCCTGGCCGAGGACAAGGCCTATCCCTGCTTCTGCACGGCCGAGGAGCGCGAGGCCGACCGCGCCGCCCACCCCGAGCGTTCGGGCTACAGCGGCCGCTGTGCCAACCTCACCGAAGGAGAGCGTGAGGCGAGGCGAGCCGAGGGTCGCGACGCCGTCATCCGCTTCCGCCTGGGGCAGGGCACCGTGGAGTTCGACGATCTCATCCGCGGCCATGTCAGCATCGATACCGCGCAGCTCGGCGGCGACCTGGTCATCGCCCGCTCGGACGGCTCCCCGCTCTACCACTTCACGGTCGTGGCCGACGACATGGCCATGGGCATCACCCACGTCATCCGCGGCGAGGACCACCTCAGCAACACGCCCAAGCACGTGCTGCTCTTCCGGGCCCTGGGGGCGGAGCCGCCGGTCTTCGCGCACCTGCCCCTGATCCTCAATCCGGATCGCTCGAAGATGTCCAAGCGCAAGAGCCAGACCGCTGTCGACGCCTATCGTGAGCAAGGCTACGTGAAGGAGGCCATCGTCAACCACCTGGCCCTGCTGGGCTGGAGCAGCGGCGACGACGTCGACCTCCTCAGCCTGGCGGAGCTTGAGGAGCGCTTCGACCTCGCGCGCGTCCAGCCATCGGGTGCCATCTTCGACGAGGAACGCCTCGACTGGCTCAACGGCCAGTGGATCCGCCGCCTGCCGCCCGACGAGCTCATCGAGCGGGCGCTGCCCTTCCTGGAGCGGGCCCTGGAGGCCGCTGCCGCCGATGGGCACCGGGTGCGCTGGCCCACGACCGAGACCCTGGCACCGCTGTTGCCCATGGTCATCGAGCGCCTGCCCCGCCTCGACGCCATCGGACCCATGCTCGACTATGTCTTCATCGAGGACATCGAGGTTGACCCGGCCTCGCTCGTGCCCAGGCGCTGGGACGCGACCACCACCGCGACCGCCCTGTCCGAGGCTGCCCGCCGAATCACGGAGCTGGGCCGGGTCAGCTTCGAGGCCGACGAGCTCGAGCCGCCGCTTCGCGCCCTGTGCCAGGAGCGCGGCTGGAAGGTCGGCGACCTGTTCATGGCCATCCGTGTCGGCATCACCGGACGCACGGCCACGCCGCCCCTGTTCGACGTCATGGTCGCTATCGGCTATGAGACCACCATCGCCCGCCTGGGGGCGGCCGCGGCACTGGCGGCGCGCATCGCCGGAGAGG
>JASFQX010000017.1:0-10550 GCA_050115215.1 Chloroflexota bacterium | reverse complement strand
CTGTGGGTCAACCTCCACTTCAACCACCCGGTCGAGATCACGCCGGAGGTCTCCCGCGCGGTCGACAAGCTGGCCCGTACGGGCACCCCGATCGGCAACCAGTCGGTGCTGCTGGCCGGCGTCAACGACTGCGTCCACATACAGCGCGACCTCGTGCACAGGCTGGTCGAGAACCGCATCCGCCCCTACTACCTCTACCAGTGCGACCTGGTGCAGGGCGCGGGGCACTTCCGCACGCCGGTCGGCAAGGGCCTCGAGATCATCGAGGGTCTGCGCGGCCACACCTCCGGCTACGCGGTGCCCACCTACGTCATCGACGCGCCCGGCGGCGGCGGCAAGATCCCGGTCATGCCGAACTACCTCATCAGCTACTCCGACCACAAGGTCGTGCTGCGTAACTACGAGGGCTACATCACGACCTACGAGGAGCCGCTCGAGTACAGCCCGCACGACCATCGTGCGTGCACCTACTGCCGCCACCAGCGTCCCGAGCCGGGCCAGAGCGGCGTGCACGGCCTGCTCCAGGGCGACGCCATGTGGATCCAGCCCGCGGGCCATGCCCAGATCCATGCTCGCGGCAACACCGAGGCCCATCGGCTGCAGTCACCCGAGAAGTGGGTGCCCTACGGCGTCGGCGCCATCGAGGGCCAGCCCGCCCCGGCCAAGGCCGCGCTCGGCGCGGGTGACGACGAGCCCGCCCACGGCCCCGGCGAGGAGCCTCGCCCGGCCGAGGGCGAGCCGACCGCCTCGGCCCACGGCGAGCTGCTCTGAGGGTGGGCTTCCTCAAGCGCCTCTTCGGTGGCGGGGACGATGGCGGGGCCGTGCCCGATGGGCAGCCGGCCGACGACGCCGAGTGGCGGCAATCGGCCGAGGCTACGTTCGACGCCCACGCGGACAAGCACCGGGTGACGCTCTGGCTGCGGCTCTACGACCCTGACTTCGAGACGACGCGCGAGCAGCAGCGGGCGTTCGCTCTGGAGAACCGGCTGATGCGTGCGCTCGACGAGGCCGGCGCGGGCGAGCACGACACGAACTCGCTCGAGAAAGGCTATCTGGCCATGCGCATGGTGGGCGAGGACGCCGATGCCATCGTGGCCGTCGTGCTGCCCCTGCTGGGCGAGGTGCCGGAGGGCAGCTACCTGGCCGTGCGCCGTGGCCCCGCCGGCACCGGCGAGGACCGCATCGAGGTCGGTCTCGGCGCGGACGAGGCCTGACCCGGAGTCACCTGGCGGTGCAGTTGCGAGACACGCCCGGCCTGCCCGACCCGACCGTGCGCCCGCCCGTGGTGGCCGAGGTCGGCGACCCCTTCGCCGAGCTGCGTGTCGTGCACCTGCTGGCCCGGCTGCCGCGGGGCACGTCGGTTCGCGTGCGTGACATCGTGGACCGGCTCAACGGGGACTACCTCGACTGGTCGTTCGCGCGCGAGGTGGTGGTGGCCGCGATCGTGCAGCTCCAGTCCAACTGGATGGCCGATTACCGCAACAGCGACGGCATCGTCCTCCGGGACGGGTCGGCCGGCCCGGAGCTGCTCATCGAGGACAGCAGCCGCGTCGACCCCTGGCTCGTGCGCCAGGCCCAGCGGCTGGCGGCGGCGTGCCGGGAACAGCTGCGCCGGTTCGCCATCGAGGAAGGTGGCGCCGCCTAGCCCCGCCTGGCCTCCAAGGCGGGAGCGGTCAACCGCTCACCGCGGACGGGCCCGATAGACCTCGTCCAGGACCGCGATCGTCACCTCCGAGGACACGCCCCAGACGTTGGTGAGGAGGGCGAAGGCGAAGCCGCATTCGGGGTCGACCCACAGGCGGGAGCCGGAGCGGCCGCCGTGGGTCAGGACCGACTCGCCGGCCGGCCAGCCACCGCCTGACCGGCGCCAGCCCAGCCCGTGCTCGACGAAGGAGACGCTGCCGTCGGCGGCCACCGCGGGTACCCCGGCGACCTGCTGCTCGGCCATGCTCGCGATCGTGGCCTGCGACAGGAGGCCCGGGCGCAGCAGGGCCTGGCCCAGACGCAGCAGATCGGGCACCGTGCCGAAGAGCCCACCGCCGGGCAGGCTGGCGCGGGCCAGGAACCACAGCAGCACCTCGGCCACGAGCCGGTTGTCGGCGCCCACGCCGTCCACCGGCACGATGCGCGCGCGCAGGGGCCGCGCGTCGAAGGTCGTGTCGAGCATGCCCAGCGGGGCCAGCAATCGCTGCTCGAGCACCGCCGGCCAGCTGGAGCTGGACAGGCGAGCCATCGCCTCCGACAACAGGCACCAGGCAGACGAGTTGTACTCGTAGCGCGAGCCCGGCTCCCAGCGGGGAACGGTCGCAAGCGTCTCGTTCAGCATGCGGGCATAGGTCGGCCGCTCCGCGCGGATGCGTTCGTGCGGCATGTCCGGCAGCCCCGAGGTATGGGTCAGCAGGTGCCACGCGGTCACCCGCTCGCGGCCCTCACCCTGGAACGCGGGCACATAGCGTGACAGGGGCGTGTGCAGGTCGAGCCGACCCTCATCCACGTACTGCATCACGGCCGTGGCCACGAGGGCCTTCGTGACCGAGGCGATGAAGAAGACCGAGTCGTCGTGGGCTTCGGTTCGGCCGCTGACGGCCACGACCTCGCTGCGGCCGGCCGTGTCGACCACACCGAAGACCAGACAGGGAAGCGTGTCCTCGGCGACCGCGCGTGCGGCCGCGTCCTCGGCGTGGCTGAGATCCCAGTCCAGCTCGGCGCTGCCGGGCGAGAGAGCGGAGGTCGTCATCTGGCCCGATGATAGGGCGCGTGACCCGAGACCAGTACATCGCGGCCGTGCGGGCGCTCATCACCGAGGGCGAACGCCTGGAGCGCCTGCCCACCATGGCCGCCCTGCGGACCTGGATCGCCAGCTCGGACGAGCTCCTGCGCAACGCCTGGGGCTCGATGGACCGCTACCACCTCTCCTGGCTCATGGTCGGCCGGCCGGCCGATGCGGTGCGCGGACGGGCCATGAGCCGCGACGAGGAGTCAGCCTATGTGCGCGAGGTGGCAGCGGCCAAGACCGCCGCCCTGCGCATGAGCCTCAAGGCCGTGGAAGAGGACGGCATGCCCTTCGTGGGCGAGACCCCGACCTCGGGCTCGCGGTCAGGTGACGCTGCTGCAGGCCGTCAGGACGGGGGAGGGACCGGAGGCGGGACGGACCGGACGAGGGACCGTCAGGGCGAGCGCGGTCGGGCGCCGTAGAGCGCTGCCCCCAGGTAGAGGATCAGGCCCAGCAGCTCGATGGGTCCGAACTGCGGCATCAGCCAATCGACGAAGGGCGTGCCCTCGACGCGCTCAAGGAAGGTGCGGCTCGAGCCCGGCAGGATGGCCATGGCCACGAGCCAGGTGAGCACCAGGCCCACCAGCCACGCCCCGGCCGCGATGAGCGCGGCCAGCGCGGGACTGCCCCGCACCTGCCACAGCAGGGCGCCGATGGCCCAGCCCGCCACCACCGCCACGGCCAGCACACCGGGGAACTCGAGGACGCCCTTGACCAGGGCCCAGACGGCCGCGGACAGCAGGCCGACCGCCACGGCCTCGGCGACGGCGGCGGCCAGGGATCGCGGTCGCAGGCGATCGAGGAAGGATGGGTCATGCGCGGGCGTGTCCGGCGAGCTGGCACGGGGGCGGCGTTCACCCGGGGCGGTCATAGCCACAACTCTAGCTGTGCGCCATGCGCCGAGGTCGCTAGACTGTCCCTCGCGATGCCTCACCCAGCCACCGGCCTACCCCCGGCCGACGCCACCGCCGGCCAGCCTCAGGTCGCTGCCCGCCTGCGCGCGGCGGGTCGCCTGCCGGCCATGGCCCTCGAGGCGGCCGTCCGCCTCGACCAGACGCTGCCCCAGCGCTACGACGAGCTCATGCTGCGCCGACTGCTGCGTGACTACGACCGCCACGTCGAGCAGCTCGCGCGGGCGATCGAGACCGGCGAGGACCGCTTCGTGGTCGTCTACGGCGAGACACTGGTCCCCATCTACCGCCGGCGGAAGGTGCGCATGAACGATGTCGTGACCCTGCTCCGCGGCCTGGAGGAGGCGGCCGTCTCGCTCGGCCCGGGAGCGGAGGCGGACGTCGTACGCGCTCCCATGGAGGCCTGGGTCGAGCGCATGCGCCATCACCGTCGGCTGCCCGGCGACCACAAGGGCAACGCCGCGGTCCGCTTCATCTGGAAGGGCGCCGGCTTCGGCGACGACACGGTCGTCTGATGACCATCAAGTGGGTCAATTCGGACCCGTTGGTGATGAACGGGGAGCCGTTCTGCTACGGCACTCGCCTGACCGTGCGGAACCTGCTGGAGATGCGCCGCAACGGGCTGACGCCGGCGCAGATGTTGGCCGAGCACCCCGAGCTCAAGCGTGTGGGCATCGCCGAGGCCTTCCGCTACGCGATCGAGCACCGCGAGCGTTACCAGCCCTTCTTCGAGGACGACGGCACGCTCAAGGGCCCCGGCTTCGACGCCGCCATGGCCGAAACTCTCCCCCAGCACGTGCGCTAGGTCGCGGAGGTCGCCGCGTCATGAGCAAGACGATCGGCATCCTCACCGCCGGCGGGGACAGCCCTGGCCTGAACGCCGCCATCCGGGGCGTCGGCAAGACCGCGATCGGCGAGTACGACATGCACGTCATCGGCTTCCGTGATGGGTTCCGCGGACTGATGGAGAACCGCGCCGTGGAGCTCGACAAGTCCCAGCTCTCGGGCATCCTCACCAGGGGCGGCACGATCCTCGGCACCAGCCGCGACAAGCCCCATCGCATGCTGGTCGGCGGCCAGACCCTGGATATGAGCGACGTCATCGTCGAGAACTACCAGAGCCACCACCTCGACGCACTGGTCTGCCTCGGCGGCGGGGGCACCCAGAAGAACGCTTTCCGCCTGCACAAGAAGGGCCTCAACATCGTGACCCTGCCCAAGACCATCGACAATGACGTCTTCGGCACGGACCTCACCTTCGGCTTCGACACCGCCCTCGGCATTGCCACCGAGGCCATCGACCGACTGCACAGCACGGCCCACAGTCACCACCGCATCATCGTGGTCGAGGTCATGGGCCACAACGCCGGCTGGCTGGCGCTGGGTGCCGGGATCGCGGGCGGTGCGGACGTCATCCTCATCCCCGAGATCCCCTATGACATCGAAGCGGTGGCCGAGGCCATCCACCAGCGGCACCGCAAGGGTGCTTCCTTCAGCATCGTGGCCGTCTCCGAGGGCGCCCTGCCCCGCGAGCGCGTGGAGGCGTTGAGTGAGGCTCAGGCGGCCCTGAGCGAGGCCAAGAAGGCACGCAAGGCGGGCAGCGGCAGCGAGAAGGCCATCATGGCGGCGCGCGAACGGGTGGACGAGATCCGTGGCCACCTGGGCAGCGCCACGGTGGCCCTCTCGGAGGCGCTCGAGCAGCGCACCAAGCTCGAGTCGCGGCTCACCATCCTCGGCCACCTTCAGCGTGGCGGGACGCCATCGGCCGCCGACCGCCTCCTGGCCACGCGGCTCGGCGCGGCCACCGCCGACGTCATCGAGGAGGGCCGCTTCGGGGTCATGATCGCGGCCCGCGGTGAGCGGGCCGTGCCGGTGCCGCTTTCGGACATCGTGGGCAAGCGCAAGACGGTGCCGCTGGACCATCCCTGGATCCGCACCGCGCGCAGCATCGGCGTCTCGCTGGGCGAGCCCTGAGGTCGGTGCTGTCCCCCAGGGCGATCCAGCGGCTGCCACTACCGGACCGTCATCGACCTCCTCGCAGCGCGGGTGTGGGTCATCGCAGCTCGGGTGTAGGATGGCCTGACCATGTCTGACCCGACCATCACCAACGACGCCGTCGGCCCCACCATCACCCCTGCGGAAGACGAGGCTCCGAAGATCGACCCCGTCATGCGCTCGCGCGAGCTGGCCGTGCTCGATGCCTTGCGTTCGGTGGTCGATCCCGAGATCGGCATGAACGTGGTCGAGCTGGCGCTTATCAAGCAGGTCATCCTCGGCGAAGAGCTGACCGAGATCAAGATGATCCTGACCACGCCCTTCTGCCCCTACGCCGGCTCCTTGATCCAGCAGGTCAAGGAAGCGGCCGAGGAGGCCGAGGGGCACGAGGTCAAGGTCACCCTGCTGGCCGAACGCTGGGACCCGCGCGATGCGGGTCTGACCTGGTAGCGCGGGCTCGGACCCTTACGTGAGCGCCCGTCGGAGCAGCAGTCGTCGTGACGCCATCGCCGACAGCGCTGTTGCCACCGGCCGGGGGGACGACGGCACGACTGGACTGCTCTACGGCGGCCGGATCGCCAAGGACGATGCCCGTGCCGAGGCCTACGGCACGATCGACGAGGCGGTCGCCGCGCTGGGCCTGGCACGCGCCGAGCTGGGCCTGATGGAGGCCGAGGGGCGGCTGCCAGCAGGCCTGGCCGACCTCCGCCAGACCCTGCTCCTGCTGCAGCGCGACCTCTTCGTGGCCGGCGCCGAGCTGGCCACCAACCCGGATGCCTGGGACCGCCTGCAGGATGGCCTGACCCGCGTGGACGAGCCGATGCTCGCGCGCGTGGAGGCGCTGCTGCAGGATGCCGAGGCGCGCGTGGAGATGCCCCGCGAGTTCATCGTCCCCGGCGCGGATCGGTTGTCGGCCTCGATCGAGCTGGCTCGCACGGTGATCCGGCGTGCGGAGCGGAGAGTGATCGCGCTCGACCGCGAACGCCTGGTTCCGGGAGCGTGGCTGATGCCCTATCTGAACCGCCTCGCCGACCTGCTGTGGGTCCTGGCGCGCCTCGCCGAGGGCGCCGTCGGCGGTCAGGCCATGAAGGTCCGGGGCTAGGCCCCCGAACGGAGCCTCGCTAGACTAGGGCGCTCAGCGAGCCTGCCCGGCAGGCCACCTTCGAAAGGAACCGAACACTCGTGCAGTCACGCGACAACGACCCCTACAACCGCACCCAGGCTCCGGCCGGCAGCCCGGAGCAGGCGTCACGCCAGGGCGGCATCGAGACGCTCGGCGGCGTCATCGAATCCAGCCCGCCGCGCGAGGGCTTCCTCACCGGCGCCTTCGTGTGGATGTTCGTGGGCGTGCTCCTCAGCGCGCTCTCGGCCTGGTTCGTGCTCAACAACCGGGATCTCCAGGAGACGGTCACCGACTACTGGCTCTTCCTGCTGCTCGGCCAGCTCGGCCTCGTCTTCGTCATCAGCTTCGCCATCACCCGCATCTCGTCGGCTGTGGCGCTTGCGCTCTTCTTCGTCTACGCCCTGACCATGGGCCTGACGCTGGGCGTGATCGTGCTCGCCTACGTGGGCACCATCGGCATCAGCGGCGTGGTCTCGGCGTTCGCCGGCGCGGCTGCCATCTTCGGTGGTGCTGCGCTCTACGGCGGGCTTACCAAGCGCGACCTGACCAACCTCGGCGGCATCCTCTTCATGGGCCTGCTGGGACTGATCGTGGTCATGTTCCTGCAGCTCTTCTTCTTCGCCGACAGCTCCACCGCCAGCCTGCTCATCGGCATCGGTGGCGTGGTCATCTTCACCGGCCTCACCGCCTGGGACGTGCAGCGGCTGAAGAACGGCGCCATGCCCAACATCAACCGAGACTCCGCCACCGTGCTCGGCGCGCTAGCCCTGTACCTCGACTTCGTCAACCTGTTCCTGTTCCTGCTCCGCATCTTCGGCAGCAGCCGTTGACCGAGCGCGAGCCTGGCGGCCGGGACCGCTAGCACCACCTGGCACCACCCGAGCCTCGCCGGACGACGGCGAGGCTCTCGCGATGGGGGAGGATGACGACATGAGCGAGATCCGCGAAACGAGCGCCACGCGCGTCGGCTTCTGTGGCCTGGGCACGATGGGTGGAGCCATGGCCGCCAACCTCGCGGACGCCGGCTTCCCGCTGACCGTCTGGAACCGTACCCCCGGGCGGGCCGCAGCGGCAGTGGCGGGCGGTGCCGTGGAGGCGGTGGGACCCGCGGCCGTGGCCGCGGCCAGCGAGGTGGTGGTCATCTGCGTCTCCGACACGCCCGACGTCGAGGCCGTCCTCTTCGCCGACGGCGGACTCGCGGCGGGCCTGGCCTCGGGCTCGCTGGTCATCGACTGCTCGACCATCGCGCCCGCCGCCAGCCGTGACTTCGCGGCTCGCCTGGCGGAGATGGGCGTGGGCTTCGTCGATGCGCCCGTCTCGGGTGGGTCGGAGGGCGCTCAGCGCGGCACGCTCTCGATCATGGTCGGCGGCACCGATGGTGATGTCGCCCGGGCCCGGCCCGTGCTCGAGGCCATGGGTTCGACCATCACGCACGTGGGCCCGGTCGGGGCCGGCCAGGCCACCAAGGCCGTCAACCAGGTCGTCCTCGCCGGCGTGTACCTGGGTGTGGCCGAGGGCCTGGTGCTGGCCATGAAGTCTGGCCTGGACCCAGCGCGGGTGGTCGAGGCGCTGGCGGGCGGCGCGGCCGGCTCGTGGGTGCTGCAGAACCGCTCCGCGCGCATGATCGCCGACGACTACCCGCTCGGCTTCCGCCTTGCGTTCCACCTCAAGGACCTGGGCATCGCGCTCGAGCAGGCGCGCGAGGTCGGCGCAGCGCTGCCGGTCGCGGCCCTGGCCGCACAGATCGAAGCCGGGCTCGTGGCCCGTGGCCACGGTGACGACGACAACTCGGCCCTTGCCCGCGCGATCCGCGAATGGAGCGGGCTGTGAGCGTGATGCGTGTCGAGCGAGCCGATGTGGCCATCATCGGAGCCGGCATCATCGGGCTGGCCACGGCCCTGCGGCTGCTCGAGCGGCGGCCCGATCTCTCGATCGTGCTGCTGGAAAAGGAGGCCACCGTGGCCTCCCACCAGACCGGACACAACAGCGGTGTCGTCCACGCTGGGCTCTACTACCAGCCGGGGTCGCTCAAGGCCCGCCTTTGCCGCGAGGGCAAGACCGAGCTGGAAGCCTACTGTGAGGCCCACGGGGTGCCGCTCGAGCGCACGGGCAAGCTCGTCGTCGCGCTAGAGGAATCCGAGCTGGGCCGCCTTCACGCGCTCAAGGAGCGCGCCGAGGCCAACGGTGTGCCGGGGCTGGAGGTGGTCGGGCCCGAACGCATCCGCGAGCTCGAGCCCCACGCCGCGGGCATCCGGGCGCTGTGGAGTCCCGGCACCGGCATCGTCGACTTCACGGCCGTGGCGCGGGCCGTGGCCCACGACATCGTGGAACGAGGCGGGAGCATCGAGACGCGCCGGGCGGTGGAGTCCTTCGAGCAGCGCGGCGACGAACTGGTGGTGGGCACGACGCAAGGCGACCTGATCGTGCGGCGCGCCATCGCCTGTGCCGGCCTGCAGGCCGACCGCGTCGCGGCCATGACTGGTGACGCCGGCGCCGACCGGCCGCGCATCGTGCCCTTCCGCGGCGACTACTACACGCTCAGGCCGGAGGCGCGGCACCTGGTCCGTGGCCTCATCTACCCGCTGCCTGACCCGGGCTTCCCCTTCCTGGGCGTCCACCTGAGCAGGCGCATCGATGGCAGCGTGCTGGCGGGGCCGAACGCCGTGCCGGCCACCGCGCGCGAGGGCTACGGGCGGCTCGACGTTTCGTGGCCTGACCTGCGCGACACCCTCACCTACCCGGGATTCCGCAAGCTCGCCGGACGCTACTGGCGGATGGGCGCCACCGAGGTGTGGCGCGACTGGAGCAAGCGCGCCTTCGTGGCCGATGTACGACGCTACGTGCCGGCCCTGAGCGCGTCGCATCTGGACTTCGGTCCGTCCGGCATCCGGGCCCAGGCCGTGACGGCCGACGGCTCACTGGTCGATGACTTCATGCTCGGCGGCTCGGACCGGGTGCTGCATGTCTACAATGCACCCTCGCCTGCCGCCACGTCGTCGCTGGCCATCGGCCGGGTGCTTGCGGCCGAGGCCGTCGAGCGTTTCGGGCTGTAGGTGTCACGGAGGGCTCTGAGTTGACGTTTCGTACCGCTGCGTTGGGCTCAGCGGAACGTGTAGGCTTGCCCTGCCTGTCGACCGATGATGAGGTTGTGACATGACGTGGGAAACTCAGGGTCCCGCGACTCCGCAAGACCCGCAAGCACCCGGCGCGCAGCAGCCGCCTGGGCAGCAGCCGCCTGCCTACCCGCCGCCGGGCCAGGCACCGCCGCCAGGGCAGCAGCCCCCGCCGTATGCGGCGCCAGGCGGTGATCCATGGGCCGGCCAGCAGCCGCCAGGGGCGCAGCCGCCGGGCGGTGATCCATGGGCCGGCCAGCAGCCCCCTGGGCAACAGCCGCCGGGCCCACCACCACCACCACCTCCCGGCAGCCCGTATGGCGCGCCGGTCCCGCCAGAGCCGATGTGGCGGCCCCCACCCGCCTACCCACTCGCGCCCGATGCCTATCCGGTCAACGTCTCCTACGATCGCGAAGCTGACATCAACCGCCTTTGGGGCATTCCGCTCATCGGCCAGCTCGTGCGCTGGATCGTGCTCATCCCGCACTTCATCGTGCTGTTGCTGGTCGGCATCGTGGCCGCGCTCATGTTCCTCGTGACCTGGATCCCGGTACTGCTGCTGGGTCGCTTCCCGGGCTGGGGGTATCGGTGGATCGGCGGCTTCCTGGCCTACCAGCAACGCGTCACCGCCTACG
>JASFQX010000016.1:0-10647 GCA_050115215.1 Chloroflexota bacterium | reverse complement strand
GCCCTCGCCAACCACGCGGTGACGCGCCGGGGTGGGCTGCGCCGGAAACGCGGTTGACGCGGGTACCGAAGAGATCTGGCCGCCATCGACCACCGCCAGGCTCTCGCCTGCGGGTTGTGCGGACGCGTTGTAGGCTGCGGAGCGAGAGGGACGAGAGCGAACGCAGACTGCGTAGGAGGGAAACGCCATGGTCGTCAAGCGAAGACTCCTGCTGTCCGTCGCCGCCGCCCTGACGCTGGTGCTGACGGTGGCCGCCCCCTTGACGGCGGCCACGAAGGAGTCGAGCCCCAGCCCGCTCCGTGCCGCCAACCTGCTGCGAGCCAAGGACATCGCGGCCAACGGCGGCACCGGCAAGGGTCAGATCGTGGCCGTCGGCTGGCAGGAGGCCAGCAATCCGGGTCAGCTGTGGCTGGCCTTCAGCATCGACGGCGGCAAGGACTACCGGCGCACCAACGGCAAGCTGCGCCGCTACCCGGTCGTGGGCGAGCCCGCCCAGGGCATCTCGCTGGCCATCTGCGCCGACCGGGTGTGGGCCGCGACCGCCTATCGCCGTTCCTCGGACCGAGCCGGCGACTCCGACGTCTTCATGACCAGCCGCACCATCGGTGGTGGCGCAGCCCAGGCACTGATGACCAACACGGCCAGGGATCGCAGGGTCCGCGAGGTGACCGTGGCCTGCGTGGGCAACCAGTACATCGCCATCGGCTGGCTCAACAGGAACGGCGCGGGCAAGACCACGGCGCAGGTGATGATCCGCAGCGTGGAGCCGCTGGGCACGACGCCCAGCTTCAAGCAGACCTACAACCTGGGCCTGGCCGAGTTCACGAGTGGCCTCGACGTGGCCGCCACGCCGACCTCGGTGGCCGTGGCCTTCGTGCGAGACGGCGACCTCCGCCTCAAGCGCTTCGAGGTCGACCGCAGCACGCCCGGCGCCATCACCGCGGAGCCGCTCAAGAAGATCGTCTGGCGCGACGTGAAGTACCCGCAGCTGGCGGCCAAGTCCCAGCGCCTGGTGGTGGCCTACAGTGACCGCGGGAAGCTCAGGGCCAAGCTGAGCAGGGATCAGGGCGCTACGCTCAGCAGCCCGGTCACGCTGGCCAAGACCGGTGGGGCCCGGAACCCGTCGCTGGCGCAATCGCTTGACGTGGTCGGGGATCGCATCGTGGCCACGGCCAGGGTCTACAGCAAGGCCAACGGGTACCAGCCCCAGCGCATCACCTCCTCCACCTTCGGCCAGAACTGGAGCGCGCGCACGTTCGGCAACAAGGGCGCCCGGCACGCGGCGCTGCTCAAGAAGAAGGGCAAGGCGCCGCTGCTCCAGGAAACGTGGCACAACAACGCTCCCAGGGGTTCGGCCGATACGCTCCGCGCCCGCTACGAGCTGCCCTAGCAGCAGGCACCAGCGCGCCCCGCTCCCTCATCCCGGCCGGGTGACGGCGCCTTCGCTGGCCGAGCTGACGAGGGCTGCGTACTTGGCCATGACGCCGCTGCGGTAGCGGGGCTCGGGCGCGCGCCAGCGGGCGCGGCGCTCGGCCAGCGTGGCCTCGTCGACCTCCAGATCGAGTGCGCGGCGGTCGACGTCGATGTTCACGGTGTCGCCTTCCTCGACCAGCGCGATGGGGCCGCCCAGCGCGGCCTCTGGCGCGACGTGGCCGATCATCAGTCCCCGGGTGCCACCGCTGAAGCGGCCATCGGTGATCAGGGCGGTCGAGGCGCCCAGGCCCTCGCCCACGATGGCGGCGGTGATACCCAGCATCTCCTGCATGCCCGGTCCGCCCACAGGACCTTCGTAGCGCAGGACGACGACGTCTCCGGGCTTGATCCGCTGGTCCTTGACCGCGGCGAAGCACTCGCCTTCGGAGTCGAAGACGCGGGCCGGACCACTGAAGCGCCGCCTCTCGTGGCCGGCCAGCTTGATGACGCAACCGTCGGGCGCGAGCGTGCCACGCAGGATGGCCAGGCCGCCGGTGGTCTTGATGGGATCGTCGATGGGCCGGAACACGTCCTGCTCGGGCGACTCCTGCACCGATGCGCCCAGCTCGGCCAGGGTCTGGCCGGTGACGGTCATGGCGTCGCCGTGCATCAGGTCCTTCTTCAGCAGCTCGCGGATGACGATGCCGATGCCGCCGGCCTCGTGGATGTCGGCTGCCGAGTAGCGGCCGCCTGGTCGCAGGTCGCCGATCACAGGCGTGCGCTCGGCGATGTGGTGGAAGTCATCGAGGCTGAAGTCGATGTCGAACTCGCGGGCGATGGCCAGCAGGTGCAGCACCGCATTGGTCGAGCCGCCGGTGGCGGCCACGCCGGCCACGGCGTTGTCGATCGACGCGCGTGTGACCAGGGCGCGCGGCCGGGTATCCTCGCGCACCAGATCCATGACCAGCTCGCCGCAGCGGCGGGCGGCCGCGTCCTTCTGCGGATCCTCGGCGGGGATGCCGTTGAGCCCGGCCGGTGAGAGGCCCATGAACTCGAGGCACATGCTCATGGTGTTGGCCGTGAACTGGCCGCCGCAGGCCCCGGCACCGGGGCAGGCCGCTTCCTCGATGGCATAGAGCTCCTCGGCGCTGATGCGGCCGGCACGATAGGCGCCGATGGCCTCGTACACGCTGACGATGTCCTGGGCCTCGCCCTTGTAGGTGCCGGGGTAGATGGTGCCGTTGTAGAGGACGACGCTGGGGATATCGAGTCGCGCCACGGCCATGGCCGCGCCGGGGTTGGTCTTGTCGCAGCCGGTGAGGATGACCAGCCCGTCGAAGAGGTGTCCCCGGGCCACGAGCTCGATCGAATCGGCCACCACTTCGCGGCTGACGAGGCTGGCCTTCATGCCCTCGGTGCCCATGGCCACGCCGTCGGAGACGGCGATGGTGTTGAACTCCATGGGCGTGCCACCGGCGGCCTTGACGCCTGCCTTGACCGACTCCGCCAGCCGACGCTGGTTGAGGTTGCAGGGCATGGTCTCGATCCAGGTCGTGGCCACTCCGATGATGGGCTTGGCCAGGTCCTCGTCGGTGAAGCCCACGGCCTTGAGCATGGCTCGCGCTCCAGCCCGGTCGGGGCCGTCGGTGAGGGTCGCGGACTGGCGCTTGGCGGCGTCACTCGGCTGGTCGTAGGGCAGGGGCATGGCGGGTCTCCGGCGTCTTCGGGTCGGTCGAAGTCGAGTGTATCGGCTGGCCCATCGCACGCGAGCGGGTTCCCACTCGACGGTCTAGCATCGGGTCCACCCCAGGCTGCGGGCCGAGCGCTCGGCCCGGCCGTCAGCACAGAGGTGCCGTGCAGTTCACCGGTCTGCTCACCCGCGTCGCGAGCATCGCCATCAGCGGATCGCTCCTGGCCGTCCCGGTCGCGGCCCAGACGGCCCCGTCCCCGGCCAGCTCACCTGACCCCACCGGCTCGCCGCCGGCCGAGCCGGCACCGGGGCCCGCGTACGGGACCGCCCGCCGCCCCGACATCGTCATGTTCTATCTCGACGACTTCGCGCCGCAGCCACGGTCGCTGTGGAGTGATCCCGAGCGCACCCCGCATCTCGCCCGCTTCGTCAACCGCGGCCTGCGCTTCGACAACGCCATCGTCTCGACGCCCCTTTGCGGCCCATCGCGCGCGGGCCTGCTCACCGGCCGCTACGGGCACAGCACCGGCGTCATCGCCAACGACGTCAGCCCCTACCGCGGCGACAACACCATCGCCGAGAAGCTGGGCAAGGCCGGCTACCGCACGGTCTACGTGGGCAAGCACATCAACCGCCTCGCCGAGGATCGGCCGGCACGCGTGCAGATGGACCGGCTGGCGCAGCACTGGGACGAGTTCGACGTGATGTGGGAGGACCAGGGCAAGTTCTACGACTGGCTCCAGTACCGCAAGGACGAGACCGTCCGCTATGGCCTCGAGCCCGGTGATCACTCGTCACGAGTGGCGGCCGAGCTCGCGGTCGAGCACATCGAGGAGACGCCCGACGGCCAGCCCCTGTTCCTGCTCATCTCGCTCGTCGACGGGCATCAGCCCAACATCCCCATGCGGCGCCACGCGGACCACCCCTCCTGTGCCGGCGTCGAGCCCTGGTCGGGGCCCGCCTTCAACGAGCGGGACGTCTCCGACAAGCCCTCCCACATCCGGGCCACCCCGCGCCTGTCGATCGAGGCCTACGACCTGGTCTCGCGCTGCGAGCAGTCGCTGACCGTGGACTGGGTCATCGGCAAGGTGACCAAGGCGCTGCGCGACGCCGGCCGGCTCGAGGACACCATGCAGGTGCTCACCGCCGACAACGGCTGGCTCATGGGTGACCACCGCATCGTGGGCAAGAGCTACCCCTACGCCACGGCCGTGCCGGCCTACGTGCGCTGGCCCGCGGTGCTGGGCTCAGCCAGGCGGGTGGTGGAGGATCCGGTCTCGAACCTCGACTGGTTGCCGACCTTCTGCGACCTGGCGGCGTGCGGTATCCCCAACGCTGATGGCATGAGCCTGCTGCCGCTGATCACCGGTGAGACCGACCGGCTCGAGCGCGAGTTCCTCTTCGTGGAGCTGCTCTACGACAACGCCCGCTATCCCGACGATCCCCGGGCGCGCCCGGCCTACACGGGCGTGGAGTCGACGCTGGGCTACTCCGATACGCGCTGGGCCTTCACGCGCTACAGCAACGGGGAGGCTGAGCTGTACAACCTGAGCGAGGACCCACACCGGCTGGAGAACCTGTACGGCCAACCGGGCCACCGCAAGGTCACGCGCGCTCTGCAGCGCTTCCACAAGTCGGTCAAGCAGGCGGACGGCGTGCAATGGCAGCCCACCCCCGAGTTCGACTGAGGGTGCCGTGGGGCGGCGATGACCACGACCGCGAACGCGACGGCCGACCTGCTTCTGCTCCGCCGACCCCGCGCCGATCGTGCTCGAGGCGGGCCGGGCAGGGGTGGCGTGCCTGCTCGGAGTCCGTTCGGCCTAGGCCGTGACCGGGCGGGTATCGACGCGCGCGGGGTTGGCGGCTTCCCAGGCGTCGATGGCGTCGCGGCGATCGAGCAGCCAGCCGATCTCGTCCTTGCCCTCGAGCAGCATCTGACGCGCGAACGGATCGACCTCGAAGGCCAGGTCCTGATCGCTGGGCAGGTGCACCACCTGCGCTTCCAGGTCGACGGTGACCTCGGCGTCGGGCTGGGCTGCGAACTGGTCGAACAGCTGCTGGTGCGTGTCGGCGTCGACCACGATCGGCAGCAGGCCGTTCTTCAGCGCGTTGTTGCGGAAGATGTCGGCGAAGCTGGTGGAGAGGATGGCCCGGATACCCCATGAGGTCAGCGCCCAGGGCGCGTGCTCGCGCGAGGATCCGGCACCGAAGTTGTCGCCGGCCAGCAGGACTGCCCGGCCCTGCATCTCCGGCCGGTTGATCACGAAGTCGGGCCGGGGATCGCCGTTCTCGTCGTAGCGCCAGTCGAAGAACAGCGCGTCAGCCAGGCCGGACTTCTCGGTCGTCTTGAGGAAACGCGCGGGGATGATCTGGTCGGTGTCGACGTTCTCAGTCGGCAGCGGGATGAGCGCGCTGCTGAAGGTCGTGAAGGGCTCGGCCATGACTACCTCTCTCCCGCTGCCGCAGGGGTGCGCTCCACGAGCGGGCGCGGGTCGGTGACGACGCCGGTGAGGGCGGTCGCGGCCGCCGTCAGGGGCGAGGCCAGGAAGGTGCGCGCACCCTTGCCCTGGCGGCCTTCGAAGTTGCGGTTGCTGGTGCTGATGATGTACTCGCCGGGATCGCCCTGGTCGCCGTTCATGGCGATGCACATGGAGCAGCCAGCTTCGCGCCAGTCGGCGCCCGCCTCTCGGAAGACATCGGCGATGCCCTCGCGCTCGGCCTGGGCCTTCACCTGCTGCGAGCCGGGCACCACCATGACGCGCACGCCAGGCGCGAACGACTGGCCCTCGATGAGCGCAGCAGCCTGGCGCAGATCGCTGATGCGGCTGTTGGTGCATGAGCCGATGAAGACCGTGTCGACCTTGTGGCCCTTGAGCGGCGTTCCCGGCTGGAGATCCATGTAGGTCAGCGCCTTCTCGAGGGTCCGACGCTCTGCGTCGCTGCGCGCATCCTGGGGGCTGGGCACGACATCGCCGATGCCCATGCCCATGCCGGGGTTGGTGCCGTAGGTGATCATCGGCTCCAGCTGGTCGGCATCGACCGTGATGGACTTGTCGTACCCGGCACCCGGGTCACTGGGCAGCGTGCGCCAGTGCTCGACCGCCTCATCGAAGGCCGCTCCCTGGGGCGCGTGCGGCCGGCCGGCCACGTACTCGAAGGTCGTCTCGTCGGGCGCGATGAGCCCGGCCCTGGCCCCGCCCTCGATCGACATGTTGCAGATGGTCATGCGCTGTTCCATGGTCAGCGCTCCGATGGCCTCGCCGCGGTACTCGAAGACGTGGCCGGTGCCGCCGCCGACGCCGATCCGTGAGATGAGGTTGAGGATGATGTCCTTGGACGTGACGCCCGGTGCCAGCCGGCCGGTGACGTTGACCTCGTAGGTTCGCAGCGGACGCTGCAGGAGCGTCTGGGTCGCCAGCACCATCTCCACCTCCGAGGTGCCGATGCCGAAGGCCAGGGCTCCGAAGGCGCCGTGGGTCGCGGTGTGCGAATCGCCGCAGACGATGGTCATGCCGGGCTGGGTCAGGCCCAGCTCGGGACCGATCACGTGGACGATGCCCTGCTTGTCCGAGCCGAGCCCGTAGAGCGGGATCCCGAACTGGTCGCAGTTGGACTGGAGCTTCGCCAGCTGGAAGCTGGCTTGCTGATCGAGGATGGGCAGCGAACGGTCGTGGGTCGGGGTCGAGTGGTCCGCCGTGGCGACCGTGCGCTCGGGGTGGCGTACCGTGAGGCCGCGGCGCCGAAGACCCTCGAAGGCCTGCGGGCTGGTCACCTCGTGGATGAGGTGGAGGTCGATCCCGAGGACCGTGGGAGCCCCCGGCTCCTGGTAGACGACGTGGTCGTCCCAGATCTTCTGGACGAGTGTGCGCGGCGCGCCGGCGGTGCTAGACATGTGCCGGAGCGTAGCAGAGGCACTGCCGGGTGCCGTCACTGCCCGCGAATGGCGCCGTCGGTCGGCCCTGCCCGCGCCGCGCGTGGCCAGCCTGCGGATCAGCCATGGGGCTGTCGGGCGGCCTCGGCGGCTCAGCCCTGGGGCGCCAGGTGGCTCAGCGATAGAGCTCCGGGCGAGGGCCGACCGAGACGGCCTCACGGTGACCCGTCTGCAGGGCTCGCACCAGGGCCTCGGCGACGACCGTCGCGGCGTAGCCGTCCCACGCGTCTGCCGTCGGCCGCGGCTCGTGCAGGCTGTCGACCCAGTTGCTGATCTCGGCGTCGTAGGCCGGATGGAAGCGGGTGAGCCAGTCGGGGGGGAAGCCCTGCCCGGGAGCGCTCTCGGCCGTGACCAGCTCGTGCCCGCGCGGGCCAAGGGCCACGTAGCCCTCGGTCCCGAGGACCTCGCAACGGACGTCGTAGCCATAGCCGGCGTTGGCGAAGACCTCCACGTCGACACGGGCACCGTTCCGCGCCTCCAGCCGCACCAGCAGGGGATCGGCCAGCTGACGGGTGACGCTGGGCCGATGGCGCGGCTTCTCCAGCGCGACGCTCACGATCTCCTCTTGCAGCAGCCAGCGGGCGATATCGATCTCGTGGATGACCGTATCGGTCAGCGTCTGTCGCGTAGCGAACGTGCGGGGCACCGATGGGTTGCGGTGGATGCAGTGGATGACGAGCGGTTCACCGATGATGCCGGCCTCGACCGTGTCTTTCAGGCGGATGTACTCGGGGTCGTAGCGGCGCATGAATCCGACCGTGGTGTAGCGACGGCCGGCCGCCATCTCGGCCTGGAGCACGAGCTCGCAGCTGGGCACGGTGATGCCCAGCGGCTTCTCTGTCAGCACCGGCTTACCGGCCGCGATGCAGGCCAGCGTGAACGCCACGTGGGTCTCGGTATTGGAGGCGACGATCACAGCATCGACGTCCGGGTCGTCGATGAGGGCCTGGTCGTTCGCGGCGACGCGTGCGCCCGTCTCGCCGGCGACCGCCTCGGCCAGGGAGTCGTCAAGGTCGTGGACGGCTACCAGCCGCGCCCGTTCGCCCAGAGAGCGGATCCGACGGGCGTGATCTGCGCCCTGCTTGCCGGTGCCGATGATGCCGATGCCGACCACTTCGCCGACCTCCTGTGCTGTCGTTGGCTGGGGCACTCGCGCTCGTCGCCCGGGCGGTCGTGCGGAGTGTCCCAGCCATCGTGCCACGGTCAGCGACCGACGGTGATGATGGGCGATCAGCGGCAGAGGTGATGCCGAAGTCGATCAGCGGCCGACCGCGATGCCGTGATGTGGCCGTGGCCGCCGCTGCCCGACCGCCGCGGATGCGGCACCAGAGCAGGGCAGGACCCGTCCGGCGCCCCTCGCTGGCCAAGGCCGCATCGGCATCGGCCTGGCCACGGGGATCACCACTGAAGGCGCCGCAACGCCGCTACCGAGGCCGTCGAGACCGCACCGCACCGCACCAAGGCACCCCGGACCATCGCCCCGGCGCCCGACAGGACGAACGGTAGCGGTGGACACGTCCCGCGGTCAGCGTGTACAGTCGCCGACACATCTCCCGATGGAAGGAGGCATCTCGCCAGATGGGCCAGACCGACCGGCAGCGCCGCTATGCCGCCCTCGCGATCCGCAAGGATGGCAAGCGCGTGCCCGTCGACCTCCCGCAGCCCGTAGAGGTATCCCTTCTTGGCAAGCTCGAGGTCATCGCCCTCGAGCTTATCGGCCTGATTACCGGCTCCCGGTGGGAGTCTGGGGATAGGCGGAGATAGCGCCGCGAGGCGCGACGGACGTCGAACCACCAGGACCCTCGCCGGGGACGGCGAGGGTCTTTGTCGTTCCGGCCACCCGATGCGGCCAAGCGGAGCGTGATCGAACGACCGAGACGAAGTCGGTCAGACAGGGCCAACACCGAGCAGTCAGACAGAGCGAACACTGGGCAGTCAGAGCCAACACCGCGCAGTCCAGGCAGGGCGAGCACCGAGCAAGGGAAGGGCAGCACCCATGACCACCGAGAAGACCACGGACATCGCGGCCGCGCCGCAGGCCGGAGCGCCAGCCAGGCGCGGCCGGCATCTGCCGAACCCGGGATCGGCCGAGACCGCGGCGGTCGAGCGGGCCCGCGCTGACATGCTGCGCGAAGCGCGTATCGGGGACCGCGTTCGCATCGGCGCGGATGCGCTGTGCGAGGCCCTCATCCATCAGGGCGTGGACGTCATCTTCGGCTACCCGGGCGGCGTCATCCTGCCGCTCTACGACGTGTGGGCCGACTACCCCGAGCTACGTACCATCCTCGTCCGCCACGAGCAGGGAGCCGCCCATGCTGCCGACGGCTACGCTCGCGCCAGCGGCCGGGTGGGCGTCTGCCTCGGGACCAGCGGCCCCGGTGCCACGAACCTGGTCACCGGCGTCGCCACTGCCCAGCTGGACTCGGTGCCGGTGGTGGCGCTGACGGGCAACGTGCCCGCGGCGCTGCTGGGCAAGGACGCGTTCCAGGAGATCGACATCAGCGGCATCACGCTGCCGATGACCAAGCACAACTACCTGGTGCGCAACGCCGACGACATCCCCCGCGTTATCGCCGAGGCCTTCCATATCGCCCGTACCGGCCGGCCGGGACCGGTCCACGTGGATCTGACCAAGGACGCGCTGACCGCCGAGACGCAGGCCCAGAACCCGACGACGCTCAACCTGCCCGGGTTCAAGCCGCGCTTCGATGGCCACCCACGCCAGGTCAAGCTGGCGGCCAAGGCCATCGCTGAAGCGGAGCGGCCGGTCATCCTCGCCGGCCACGGCGTCCTCATCGCAGACGCCAGTGAGGACCTGCTGACGTTCGCGCGCAAGGCCCAGATCCCCGTGACCTGGACGCTGCTGGGGGTCGGCGATATCGCCGAGGACGATCCACTCGCGTACGGCTACATGGGCATGCACGGTTGGAAACACGTGAACAAGGCGATTCAGTCGGCTGACCTGCTCATCGCGCTGGGGATGCGTTTCGACGACCGGGTGACCGGCTCGGTCAGCACCTATGCGCCCAACGCCCAGATCATCCATGTCGACATCGATCCCAGCGAGATCGGCAAGAACGTGGCCGTCGACATCCCCATCGTGGGCGATGTGGGCAACGTCCTGCGGGCGCTGATCAAGGCTGTGCCCGAGGTCGACCCCGCTGCGCGTCAGGCCTACTTCGACGAGCTGGCCGAGTGGCGCACCGAATCGGAGTCCATCAGCTGGCACGGCTCCGGTGGCTGGAAGAAGGGTTTGCTCACGGCCGACTTCGTGATCCAGCGGCTGGGCGAGCTGACCGATCACGACGCCACCATGGTTTCCGACGTGGGCCAGCACCAGATGTGGCTCGCTCGCTACTACGGCTTCCGGCGGGCCGACAGCCATCTCAGCTCGGGTGGCCTGGGCACCATGGGCTTCGGCCTTCCCGCGGCCATGGGCGCCGCCCTCGGCCGTCCCGACAAGGAGACCTGGGCGGTGGTCGGCGATGGCGGCCTGCAGATGACGGTGCAGGAGATGCTGACCACCGTCGTCGACCACATCCCCGTGAAGATCGCCCTCATGGACAACAAGAAGCTGGGCATGATCCGCCAGTGGCAGGAGATCGTCTACGGC
>JASFQX010000015.1:0-10792 GCA_050115215.1 Chloroflexota bacterium | reverse complement strand
GGTCCACTCGGGCGCCAGTCGGCTCAGCGTGGACAGGGCCTCGCCGACGTTCCTGGCATCCTGCGCGCGCTGCGCGACCTGCTCACGCAGTTCGGCCATCTCGGCTCCGGTCTGGACGGCCTCGAAGAGGGGCTTGACCTCCTCACGGAGACCAGCTCCCTCCAGCGCAGCATCGGCCTCGCTGACCGCAGTCACGATCGCCAGGGCGTCCTCGATGATGTCCACGCCGTCCTCGAGCCGGCCCTCTTCCAGCGGTGTCGTCACCGCCGCGGGGATGGTCCAGTCGCCGGCGCTTCGCTCGAGCTCCGCAAGACCGCGGCCGGCACGCTGAGCATTGAACGCATCCGACCGGGCCTCGGCCACAAGGTCCTCGAGACCGGCTGCCGTCGTCGTGTTCTCGAACACGGCCCGGTACTTCTGGAGGATGCCGGCCTGGGGCAGGGCGGCGTGTGCCGAGTTGACCTCCTGCGCGACCACGAGGGCCGGCGAGATGGCCGCCATGATGTCATCGAAGCGCTGCTCGCCGATGGCTCGGTTGACCGCGGCCGGCGCCTTCCAGCCCGGCGGGAGCGCTTCATTGAGCTCCTCCAGCGGACCGACCACGCCCCGGGTGCCCTCGAGCAGGGCCTCCACGAGCCGGGCAACCTCGTCGAGCTCGGCCTCGTTCCTGGCGGCCTCGTACTGTGGCTGCACGATGCGGATCAGGTCCGCCTCGGGCAGCAGGTCGTCGGCCTCGGACAGCTGCTCGTAGACCGTACGAGACAGCTCGATGCGCGCCATGGCCGTGGAGAAGTCCCAGTCGTCCATGTCCTGCCGCACCGCCCAGGGTGCGCCCAGTGGGGCGATGTCGTCGAGGAAGTCGTGGTAGAGCCGCCGCGCCTCCGAGCGCTGACCCAGCTCATCGACGAAGCCGGGGATCTCCTCCGGGATGCCGAAGCGGTCCAGCAGATCCTGGGCCCAGTCGAGGTCGTCGCGGTTGGCAGCGTAGGCAGGGTCCTCGGCCGCCGGCACCAGGCCGCGCTCGTCGACCGCGTCGAGCCATTCGCGCCAGTCGACGGCCGTCGAGGTCCCGATCTCAGGTCCGGCGGAGCCGATGTACTTGGTCTCGCCCCGCAGCATCGAGCCGATGACCTCGCTCCATTGCTCTGCGGGCATGCGCGATGCGGCGGCGGAGACGATGCCGCAGGCCGCGGCCTCCTGGGCCGCGATGAGCTGATCGATGTTTTCCGGGGCCTGTGGCTGGACCACGAGCCAGGCATCGTCGGAGAGGTCCAGCTCGTCGAGGTCCGAGAAGGGCGCGGGCGGGTTCGCCTCGGCCATCTCGCAGGCTGCCCCGGCCATGGCCGTGGCGGTCCACTCTGCGAGGCCCTCGCGCAGCCAGACGTCCTCGAAGTTGTCGGTGCCGAACCAGGCATGTGCGAGCTGGTGCTCCGGATCGGTGACCGTCTCATCGAGCTGCACGACACCCGGGGTGCTGTGGGCGTTGGCGTAGCCACCGATCTGGCTCGACGGCGACATGCGCACGATGAGCGTGCCCTCGCCAGGGATGTCGTAGCCCAGGAAGCCGTGGAGATCCCTGAGCACGCCGGGAGCCACCGCCTGGGCGGTCGACAGCCAGTTGTCCAGGCCTGCCCACGCCTGCAGCTCGATCTTGCGTCCGGCCGGGCCGATGAGCGTTTCCTTCGCCAGCCGGTCCTCGCGCACGGCCTCGAAGCAGGTGAAGATGTCGCCGGGCGAACGCTCGTCCGCCGGGAAAGACTTGAAGCCGTTGCGCGTCGGCTCCATCGGAGTCCCAAGCTGCACCGGCTGCCAGGCGGAGGCATTCTTGATGTTGACCCTCACGTTGCCGGAGCTGGTGTCCTGGCCGGTGACACAGAAGTAGAGATAGCTCCCGTCCAGCCGCGCCGGCGTCTGGCTCTTGATGTTGTTGTTCAGATCGACGCTCGCATCGAGCGTGTAGCGCACCGAGAAGTCGTCCTCGTCACCGGCCTTGATGACCGGTGTCCTGATGTCGATGGCCTCCCATGGGCCCTCCAGGGGCTGGCTGCCTGCCTCGGTGTAGGGCCGCTTGATCCTCGGGGTGGCGAGCTCCTCCACATACAGCGGGCCCCACGTCGATCCCTTGGGCAGCCGGCCGCTCGGCTTGAGCACGACGGCGATGTTCAGCTCGATCTTGCCCTTGGCAGGATCGACCGTGTACGTGCTCCGGGTCCGGTCGATGATGATTTGCCGGTCTTGCGCGGCGACGGGCAGCACCATCACGATCGTGGCCACGAGCGTGAGCAGCACCGCGACGAGGGCGCGGCAGGCCCCAGACGACATGGGACGTTCCTCGTATTGCAGGACGTGGGTGTGCGGTTCTGTGAGGTTTGGACCGTAACCCGAACCTACCGAACCAGCAAGGCGGACCATCGGCAGTGCGTCGACAGGACCGCTCACCCATGCAGGGCTGCTGTGCCGACGCTGCCGGCGGTGCCGAGGCTGCCGTTCAGGCGGCGCCCACGGGCCTGTTCAGGGCCGATGACGTCAGGCTCTGACGATCCACTCGCCGCTGCGCATCACGCGCCGCACCGCGAGGGAGCCCGCGTCGAGCTCGATCAGGTCGGCGCGCAGGCCGACCGCCAGGCGGCCACGATCGGTGAGGCCCAGGAGCCCGGCCGGGTTGGTGGCGGCCGCTCGCACCGCCTCCACCAGCGGGATCCCCGCCCGCACCACGTTACGCAGCTCCAGGTCCATGGCCGTGACGGAGCCGGCAAGATTTCCGCCGTCCACCAGCGTGGCCATCTCGCCGTCGACCCGCACCTCGAGCTCCCCCAGCATGCCGCGCGTGCGACCGCTCCCGGCGAGGGCGATGGCGTCCGATACGAGCAGCACGCGCTCGGCCGGCTTCAGGGCCCAGATGAGCGGCCACAGGTCGGGGTCCACGTGATGCGTATCCGCGATCAGCTCCACCCATACCGCATCGTCCAGCAACGCCACCAGGGCCAGCCCCGGCTGACGGTGGAGGAGGCCGACCATGGCGTTGAAGAGGTGGGTCGTGGTCACGGCACCGGCCGCGTAGCCGGCTCGTGACTCGGCCACATCTGCGGCCGAGTGGCCCAGCGAGACTCGCACCCCGGCCTCGGCCAGCCGTCGGATGAGCTCTGGCGCTCCCCGCAGCTCGGGGGCGATGGTGATGACCCGCAGGCCGTCCATGAAGGTGTTCAGCCGGTCGTCGTCGAGCTCCTCGGGGTGTCGCAGCAACGCGGCCGGATGGGCACCCTTCTTCTTCTCGGCCAGGAACGGCCCTTCCATGTTGAAGCCAAGCGGTTCTGCCCCGTCGGCGGGCGCGCTCGGCATCCATTCGCGCACCGAATCCGCGAAGCCGGTGAGCTTCTCGAAGGAGGCGGTGACCGACGTGGGCAGGAACGACGTCACCCCCCGACCGGCAAGAGCCCGGGCCATGCCCGACAGCGCCTCGGGGCCACCCATGGCGTCGTGGCCGCCCCAGCCGTGGACGTGGACGTCGATCAGGCCTGGCACCACCAGCACCTCGGTCGGCGCCGTGTGATCGGCCTCGATGGCGGCGATGTTGCCGTCGACATCGAGGTCCAGGCGCCCGAGGATCTCGCCGTCGTCGAGGACCAACCGGCCGGCGATCGTCTCAGTCATAGATCCCTGCCTCCTCCACGCCCTCCCAGAAGGCGAGCATGTTCTCGACGGGCACGTGAGCCTGCATGTTGTGGACGCTGGCGATGACGAAGCCGCCGCCGGGCTTGAGTTCCTCGATGCGCCGCATGACCTCCGCCTTGACCTCCTCCGGAGTGCCCCGTGCGAGCGTCCTCTGCGGGTCGACGGTGCCGCCCCAGAAGGTGATGTCGTGGCCGAAGTCGGCCTTGAGCGCCGCCGGCTCCATGCCCTCCGCCGAGACCTGCACCGGATTGAGCGCATCCACGCCGATCTCGATGAGGTCACCGATGAGCTCCCTGATGGCGCCGCAGGAATGGAGGAAGAAACGGGCACGAGAGCGGCTCTTGATGAGCTCGACGATCTCTCGGTGCAGCGGCTTGACGATGTCGCGATAGGCGCCGGGGCTGAACAGCGGCGCGTGCTGCGCCCCAAGGTCGTCCGCCTCGGCGGCGATATCGATGTCCGGCCCGATCGCGTCCAGCACCTGCTCCCAGTAGGCCAGCTTGAGGTCGGTGATCTTGCGCATCAGCGCCCGGGCCAGGTCGGGGTTCAGGGCCAGGTCCATGTACCCGTCCTCGTAGCCGCGCATCCGGAAGTGCATCTCGGTCACGCCCGCGCAGAACGAACCGACGAAGACCGCGCGCGCGTCGACGTCGCGGATGTGGGCCGCCCGCTCCTTCATGCCTTCGAAGCGACCGGGATCGACCGGGTCCGGCCAGGGATAGGCCTCGATGTCGTCCACGCTGATGGAGCCGCTCAGCGGCGAGGTCGTGGACTCGTAGTAGAGCCCGCCGTGGGGCCTGGCACGCACGACACCGAACTCGTCGAGGAAGCGCTCGACCGTGCCGTCGTCCGTGACCTCCCGGGTGTACCCGGTCGGAGCCCCTGCACTGACCAGCCCGACGTCAGCCCCGAAGCGCCGGAGCACATCGTCGTGGATCCCGGCCAGGCCCTGGGTCGTGTCCACGATCCGAATCTCTGCCTCGGGGAGTCCGAGCGCCGGTCGCAGCCGCTCGTACGCCTCGGCGTGGATGCTGCTGTAGCGCGTGCCGGCCAGATCGCGTGGGACGCGGTCGGCCTCGTGATGATCGAGTGCGGCCAGGACGCGCTCGCGTGGTGTCATGAGCGATTACCCCCTCGAGCCCGGCGGGATCGCTGCCGAGCGTGCTTCGGTCTGCGCGGAGATCGTGACCGGGCCGCTCTCCTCGACCGAGAAGCCGACGTCGAGCCCGTAGCGATCGGCGGCATAGCGGGACTCGGTTCGTTCGATCGCTTGCCCGCGCTGGTCGAAGATGAGCCGACGCTCGACGAGCATGGGGTCGCCTGCGCTGATGCCCAGCAGCACCGCGTCGTCGGCGGTGGCCGCTTCCGCCCCGATCGAGGAGGTGCCGCGGGTGGGCAGGATCCCCGCGCCGATGAGCGTTTCGTGGAGCGAGCCGGTCTCGAGATCGGCGGCGGTGACCGCCTCGATGCAGGGCCCCGACAGCACGGCCGACTCGACGGCTACCGGCTCGTCATCAGCCAGGCGCACCCGGCGCAGCTCCACCACATCGCTGCCCCGGTCGACGCGCAGCGCGGCCCGCTCGGCATCGGTCGGTGGGCGCACGCGGCGAACGACCACGCGGGAGCTGGGCACGCGTCCCTGGCGGCGCATCTCGTGGCTGAAGGTCATGAGCGAGTTGGCGCGGCGGTGCGTAGGCGGCTCGGCCACGAACGTCCCCCGCCCCGGAACGCGCCGCACGAGGCCTTCCTCGGCCAGCTGGGCCATGGCGTGCCGCGCGGTCATGCGGCTGACCCCGAACTCGGCGCAGAGGTCGGCATCGGAGGGCAGACGCTGGCCGGGGCGCAGGTGCGCGATGCGGGCACGCAGGGCGGCTTCGATCTCGCGGTAGCGGGGCGCGTAGTCCAGGCTCACCTGAACGCCTCTGTCGGCTCTGGTGGCAGCTCGATGAGTCCCCGTCGGGCTGCCTGCTCGGCCCCGTGCACAGCGGCGCCGATGGCCCCGGCCCAGGTGCCCAGCTCGGCCAGTACCACGTCGGTCTCTTCGTCTGCCCCGATGAGCACGCGTCGTTCCATCTCTGCCTTGATGGGCTCGATGAGCAGGTCCCCGGCGCTGGACCAGCCGCCGCCGAGGATGACCAGCTCCGGCGTCATGACGGTGACCATGTTGCTGATGCCGATGCCCAGGTAGCGGCCGATCTGGGCGAGGCCGTCGATGGCGCGCCGGTCACCGGCTCGCGCCTTCTCGATGGCCTCGCGCGGGTTCTTCGTGCCGCAGACGATGGCCACCTGGTCGGCCCGGCAGTAGGCCTCCACGCATCCGCGGTTGCCACAGCCGCACCAGGGCCCGTCGGGGTCGATGGTCTGGTGGCCCAGCTCGCCCGCGCGGCCGCGGTACCCCTGCACGACCTGGTTGCGGATGGCGAAGCAGCCGCCCACGCCGGTGCCCAGCGTGAACCCGATGAACGAGTCCACGTCCCGGCCGGCCCCGAAGCGCAGCTCCGCCAGGCCGAAGGCGCGGGCGTCGTTGATCAACGCCGTGGGCAGACCGGTGGCCTCGGCGATGGGCTCGCCTGTGGGCGTGGCCGACCAGTCGCCGGGCACGTTGGTCAGGAACACGACCAGGCCGGTCTCGGGGATGTAGAGCCCGGGCACGGCCACGCCACAGGTCAGCACGGGGCCGTCGGTGACCCGGTCTCGGATCTCCGCGGCCAGCGACGCCAGCTGGGGCACGACGCTCGCCTCGCCGCGAGACGTGTCGGTCGGCACCTGGCCGCGGTCGAGCGTGTGCCAGCCGTCGGGCCCGGAGCGTTCCACCACCGCCCACTTGGTGTTGGTGCCGCCGAGGTCGAGCCCGATGTAGCGTGTCGCAACCATCATGGAGCGCTCCTACCGCTCCTCCGTGATGCGCGTGTAGGCAGCGGTCACGCCCAGGATGATGAGCCCGAACACGATGCGCCGCGTTCCCTCCGGAACCTGCAACACCAGGAGCAGCGTAGCGATGA
Organism: Chloroflexota bacterium; assembly: GCA_050115215.1. Taxonomy (GTDB): domain Bacteria; phylum Chloroflexota; class Limnocylindria; order Limnocylindrales; family CSP1-4; genus JAFMJV01. The sequence continues at coordinate 4,118 of JASFQX010000015.1, read as the reverse complement.
CCTGCAGGATGAGGGCGCCCACGATGGTCCCGGCATAGCCACCCCGTCCACCATAGATGGAGGTTCCGCCGATGACGGCCGCCGCCACCGATGGCAGCACGAGCGGAACGGCCAATGACAGCGAGTCAGCTTTGATGAGGCCGATGTAGAGCAGCCCGCCGATCCCTGCCAGCAGCGCGCTGAGGATGTACAGCGTGATGATGACTTGCCAGTAGCGAACGCCCGACAGCCGCGTCGCGCCCTCGTTGTCGCCGATGGCGTAGAGCAGTCGTCCGAACCCGGTGCGCTTCATCAGGAACCAGATGAGGATAGACAGGGGGATGAAGAGGAAGAGTGAGTTGGGCACATTGTCGAAGGACCGTCCGCCGCCGAGCCATGCGATGACCTCAGGGATGTTCACGGCGCTGCCCAGGACAAGGCGCTGGTAGACCAGCAGGAGCCCCTCCACGACCAGACCGACGGCCAGGGTCATGATCAGCGGATGGACGCGGAAGATGCCGACACCGATGCCGCTGGCCAGGCCGGCCAGTGCAGCGGCCCCCAGCGCCAGCGGGATGGCCACGACCGGATCGAAGAACGCGGTCTGGGTCACCATGACGAAGGACGCCATCGTGGCCACGATGCCGACGGAGAGGTCGATGCCTCCCGTGAGCATCGTCAGCGTCTGGGCCGCGGCCAGGATGGCCAGGGGGACTGCGAAGCGGATGATGTTGCTGGCCCACCGCGGGCTCACGATGCCCGGCTGGAGAAGTTCAAGGAGTGCGACCAGGCCGACGAGCAGGATGATGAGCGGGATGACCGGACGGTCACGGAAGACCGCGCGCAGGTCGATGCTGCGGCGGTCGGGCTGTCCGTCCATGGTCGAGCTGGCGCCGCTCATGATCGGCGACTCCGGAGCGCCACAAGGGCGCCGGCGAGGACGACCACGACCATGATCAGGCCCTCGGTGACCTGGGCGACGTTGGGGTCGATGGACATCAACGTCAGGTCCTGGCGTGCCAGTCGCAGGATGAAGACGGCCACGATGGGGCCGACGAGACCGCCCTTCCCGCCGGCGAGGCTGACGCCGCCGAGCACGACGGCGGCAACGCTGGCGAGGAGGTAGGGACCCTGGATGGGAGTACCGAGGCCGGTGTTCATGGTCAGGATGAGCCCGCCCATGGCAGCGAAGAGACCGGTCAACCCATACGCTGCCACCCTCGTGCGGTCGACCGGGACACCGCTTCGGAACGCTGCGAGCCGATCGGAGCCGACCGCGTAGATCGACAGACCCAGGCGGGAGCGCTTCAGCGGGATCCACACGATACCGAGGCTGAAGACGAGCAGCAGCAGTGACTTGGGCAGCCAGTTGCCAATCTCGGCGGGCACGATGAAGCCGCCGACCGGGCCGATGATCAGATCGCGAAGCCAGCGTGCGGAGGAGCCGCCCGGAGCGTCCAGCACCATCAGCGCCGCGCCTTCCCAGATGAAGAAGAAGGCCAGGGTGACCACGATGTCGGGCACACGCGTGAGCACGATCGAGAGCCCGTTGACGATGCCGAGACCGAGCCCGAGCAGCAGGATGAGGCCGACCGCGACGATGCCGAACTCCTCGCTCTGACCCTCCATCAGCACGGCCGCGCAGACGCTCGTGAGCGTCATCATCGCGGCCACCGAGAGGTCGATGCCGCCGACAAGCACGGCGGTGGTCTGGGCGGCGGCCGCGAAGGCGTACGGCAGCGCAGCAATGGCGAGGATCGTCAGCTGCGGCGCGCCCCAGCCGGGCTGGATGACGATGGTGAACACGACCATGGCCCCGAGCAGGGCCCAGAGCGCAAGCACCCAGGAGTTGCGGCGAATGAACCGTCTGGCCGCGACCCCGATCGAACGCCTGCCCAGGCCGTCCGCCGTCGGAGCGGCACTGCTCACGATCGGTCGCTCCGGTCGGCGAGCCCAAGGACGGCCTCGGCCGTGTCGTCCATCGCCGGAAGCCCGTACGCAGCTCGCATGAGTGCCGGCTCATCAGCGACCTCGGCATCCATCTCGGCGACCACCTGGCCGTTGAAGATGACGACGGCTCGATCGCACACGAGCTGCACCTCCTCGAGCTCTGACGTGTAGAGCAGCACCGCAGCCCCGTTCTCTGCCAGCGCCCGCAGGAGGTGGTAGATCTGGCGCTTGGTGCGGATGTCGATGCCTCGCGTGGGGTCGAAGCACAGCAGCGTCTCGACTCCCCCGGCGATCCAGCGGGCGATGGTGACCTTCTGCTGGTTACCCCCGGAGAGCCGCCGCACTTCGCCCGTCGCACGTGTGTCGATCTGGAGCTTCGCGATCGCCGCGTCGACGCTTCGCGTCTCGGATCCCATGGCGATCGGTCCCCATCGACGCGGCCGAGCGGATGTCGGGAGCGCGATGTTCTCACGCACCGAGCGCTGCATCAGCAGGGCCTCTGCGCGATCACCCGGGACATAGACGAGACCGGCGGCGATGGCATCGGCAGGGTGGCCGAAGCGTGCCTCGTTGCCGTCGACCTCGAGGGTCCCGCCCGAGGCCTTGGTCTCGCCCGAGAGGATACCGAAGAGCTCGTCCTGGCCCTGGCCTTCGAGCGCCACCAGACCGAGGACCTCGCCGGGGCGGAGATCGAAGCTGACGCCCTTAAGGCGAGTCCCCGAGCTAAGGTCGCGGATGGCCAGACGGGGTGTCGTCGGCGTGGCCGCCCTGTCTTCTCCCTCCGCTGTTCGCGCCGCCGAGCTGACGACGCGTCGGTGGATGGATGTCTCCTCCTCGTCGGCGGCCCCGAGCATCAACTCGACGATCTGCTCCTCGGCGCCAGCCGCCATTTCTACCACGCCGACGGTCTCGCCATCGCGTAGCACGGTGGCACGATCGCATAGCGCACCGATCTCGAGCAGCCGGTGCGAGATGAAGATGACCGACCGACCGGTATCGCGTTGGTCGCCGATGACCTTGAGCACGCGTTCGGCGAGGTCCGCAGGGAGGGCCGCCGTCATCTCGTCCAGCAGCAGCACGTCCGGTTCGTACGCCAGCGCACGGGCCAGGTCGAGGATGCGCAGGGTCGCAAGCGGCAGATCGCGCGCCATCTCGTACGGGTCCAGGTGGTCGACGCCGAGCTTGCCTACCCACTCGAGGAGGGCATCGACGGGCGTCTCGGTCATACGCAGGTTCGAGAGGACGTCCAGGTCGGGGATGAGCGCCGGTTCCTGGTAGACGGAGACCAGACCCGCACGGCGCGCCTCCGCAGGATTGTGCACGGTCCGCGGCTGGCCCTGGACGACGATCTCGCCGCTGTCGGGACGGACCGCTCCGGTGAGGATCTTGACGAGCGTGCTCTTGCCGGCGCCATTCGCGCCGAGGAGGGCGTGGACCTCGCCGGGCAGGACCGAGAGCGACGCACCACGCAGCGCCTGCACGGCGCCGTAGGTCTTGACGATCCCACTGGCGTCGAGAAGGTGGGTCATCGGTCGGTCTGGTGCGTCTGGCATCGGTTCAATCGTCCCGGCTGGGCGTGGGTGGGACGAGGGTGCGGGCTCGGGGCCCGCACCCTCGCGGTTCAATCGCTTGAGGACGGCGCTATTCGCCCGGGCCCTTGCACTCCAGGATCTGCTCCTTGGTGTACGTGGTCCAGTCGGGGATGGAGATCAGCACCGGCCACTCGTTGGGGAGGTCGGGATCGGCCGCAGCTTGGACGTTCTCCAGGCCTTCCGGCGTCACGTTCTCCCACACCACGGGATCGACCGTGACCATGCGGGACTCCTCGTCGGCCGGCACGATGGGCAGTTCGCCGTTGAGGATCTGCAGGGCCAGGGTGACACCGGCCCCACCGACGGAGCCGGGGTTCGTCACCGCCGCCCCCTGGAGGTTCTCGACCGACCCGAGGTACTGCACGAACTGGGAATTGTCAGCGCCCACGATGGGCTTGAGCTCGCCTTCCTCGACCATGGCGTCGACGATGACGTTGTCGATCCCCGACGTCCAGACGCCGTCGAAGGGGATACCGCTGGCGATCATGTCGGCCATCTGCTGACGGCCTTCGTCCTGCTGCCAGCCGGTGAAGACCTCGCGCGCAACGGTGATGTCGGGGTACTCCTCCATGGCGCGCTTGATGCCAACGTCGCGGA
>JASFQX010000014.1:0-11045 GCA_050115215.1 Chloroflexota bacterium | reverse complement strand
GTCGCGGTTCATCATCATGCGCGACTGGATGAGCTGGAGGACCGCGGAGGTCAGCGCCAGGAGCGAGAGGCCGAAGCCGAGGCCGCTGAGGACCATGAGGAAGATCTCAGGCTCGTTCGAGGGCAGGCCGCCCGGGTAGCCAGGCATCTGGAAGCCGTCGTCGATCTTGGGTAGCCAGCCCAGCCAGGGGATGTCGGGATCGATGCAGGGGACGTACGGGTTGCCAGGGTCCTGGCACTCGACGCTCACCAGCTGGATGCCGAACGGATGCAGCATCGAGCTGATGTCCGGGGCGTTCAGGCCCTGCATGAAGACCTGGTACATGGGCAGCAGCAGGACCAGCTGCAGCACCGCCGGCAGGCAGCCGGAGGCGGGGTTCACGCCGCGATCCCGGTAGAGCTTCATCTGCTCCTCGGAGATCTTGGCACGGTCGCCCTTGTACTTGGCCTGGATGGCTCGCAGCTCCGGCTGGAGCATCTGCATCCGTCGCTGGGACACGATCTGCTTGCGGAAGACCGGGATGAGCAGCGTGCGGATGACGATCGTCAACAGGATGATGGAGATACCGATGTCACCGGTGACGCTGTAGAGGAAGACGAGGCCGATGAAGATGGTCTGGAAGATGGGCGTGAAGATCCACGCCAGCAGCGCCAGCGGGTCGGCACCGTTGGGCTGGGCCGGACAGAGGTTGGGCTTGGGCGCCTCGGTCGCGTCGGGGTTTGGCGTAGCCTCCGGATCTGGCGTCGGCGTCGGTGCGCAGGGATCGCCCGTGGTCGAGGCCCCCGGCATGAGCGTGGGCGAGGGGCTGGGCTCGGGGGCGACTGCGCCGGTCGGTCTGGGTGTTGCCTCGGGCTCGGCGGTGGCCGCAGGCTCGCTCGTGGCCGTCGGCTCGGGCTCGGCCGTGGCCGCAGGCTCGCTCGTGGCCGTCGGCTCGGGCTCGGCCGTGGCCGCAGGCTCGCTCGTGGCCGTCGGCTCGGGCTCGGCCGTGGCCGCGGTGGGGACGCTCGGCTCGGGCGACGGACCGCCCTCCTGGGCGAGGACCGGCCCGACGACGAGGCTGAAGGCGATGAGCGCGATGGCGACCGCCGCCAGCAGGTCGATCGCCGACAGGCGGAAGGGGGCTGCGATGGCCGAGCGGATCCGCATCACTTCACCGGATCGTAGCCGCCGGGTCGCCAGGGACCACAGCTGGCGATGCGCTTGGCGCCCATCCAGCTGCCCTTCAGCAGCCCGTACTTGGTGATGGCTTGCTCGGTGTAGACCGAACAGGATGGTTCATAGCGACAGGAGCCGGCGAAGAGCGGCGAGAGCACCCTGCGGTAGACACGGATGAAGCCGATGCCCAGCCGCTTGCCAAGGTCGGAAACGGCCTTCACGAGGACACCTTCACCGAGCTGCGGACGGAGCGCAGGAGGCGCTCGAGTGCGGTGCGGAGATCGTGGAACGAGGCGTCCAGGGCCGCGGGTCGGGCCACGATGAGGATGTCCCAGCCATGCCCGCTGTCATTGGGCATGCGTCGAAGGATCTCACGCAGTCGCCGGCGCACACGGTTGCGCTGGACGGCGCCTCCGAGGCGGCGTCCGGTCGAGATGCCGAAGCGGTCGTGATCGCGGCCATTGGGTACGAAACGGATGACCATGAGCCGATCCGCCCGAGAGCGTCCCTCCGCGTTCAGGCGCGAGAAGTCCTCCCGGGAGCGGATGGTCCGCACGGCCCCCCGCGGGGTCAGCCGAGCGTCAGACGGTGAGCTTCTTGCGGCCACGCGCGCGCCGGGCGGCGAGCACCCTGCGGCCACCCTGGCTCTTCATGCGCTTGCGGAAGCCGTGCTCCTTGGCGCGATGGCGCTTCTTGGGCTGGTACGTTTGCTTTGTCACTGAGGTCTGGGCTCCTTCGGGCGAGCGATCTGGGCCTTCTCGTGTGACCGGCCCGCCGATGCGGCTGTGAACGATGCGGACCCGGTGCGGTAGACCACTTGTGGCCGTCCCGGAGCACCTGCGCGCAGCGGTAACGGGCGGATTATACGCGACGACCCCATCGAGAGCCGGAGGTACCCGACCTTGAGCAGCGACAGGACCGTCGGCCTGCCACCACTGGCCCCGCCCGGGAGCGCCACCATCGGCGACTTCGAGCGGCTCGACCTGCGCGTGGCGCGCGTCCTCTCGGCCGAACCGCTGGCCAACGCTCGCGTGCCGGCCTATCGGTTGTGGCTGGACCTGGGCGCGGGTGGTGAGCGGCAGTCCGCGGCCCGCCTCACCAGGTCCTACCCGGATCCTGCCAGGCTGGTCGGCCGGCTGGTCGTCGTGGTGGCCAACCTCCCGCCACGCCGGGTGGCCGGCTTCCGTAGCGACGTGCTGGTGCTGGGGGCCCTCGCGCCTGACGGCATGGTCCCGCTGGTGAGCCTCGACGACGGCGCTCGGCCGGGACAGCGCATCGGCTAGGGCGGGACCCGGCAGGGTCCATCGCGATCCGGGACCCGGCTGAGCCTCAGGTGGCGGTGCGCCCCGCCACCGGCCGATGGTCCGACGGGCCCCGGGTCGAAGCTGCGGAGACGAAGCTGGCCTGGCAGGGGCGCCGCACGAGCCCTGCGTCGGCGACCCCCAATCGCGAGCGTGATACCCCAGGGGGGTATGTCGGGCAGGCGTTGCGCAGCCCCGAAATGCGGTGCTAACGTATGCCGCCCCGGCGCCCTACGGTGGGGCCCGGGAGCCCAAGCTGGAGCCACCGTCGTGACGGCCCGAGGGGGGTCGGACCGGTTCCTCCGATGGGATGTCGATCGCGCCTCGCCCTGGGTGTCGGGACGTCACTCCGAGAGGGACGCGCTGGTCTTGTGCAGTACGGGTCACGTTGCCATCGATGGACGCGAAGCAGGTCTGGAGAGCCGCTCTCGGTGAGCTCCAGGTATCGCTGTCCCCGGCCAACTACGAGACGTGGCTGAAGGACACCAGCCTCGTCGACGTCGACGGGGACCGCTTCCGCGTCGCTGCACCCAACGGCTTCGCCAAGGACTGGCTCGAGAACCGCTACCGGTCGCTGATCGCCCAGACGCTGGCGCGCGTGGTCGGCTACAGCGTCAATGTCGAGTTCGTGGTTCGCGAAAGCGGAGCGGACGAGCTGGTCGAGGCGGGGCCGCAGGAGGAGGCGGCTCGACCGGGCGCTCAGCGCGTGCGCGTGGAGCCGGGTCGCGTCGGGGCCAGCGAGGGAGGCGGCGTCAACCTCAACGCCCGCTACACCTTCCGCACCTTCATCGTGGGCTCGGCCAACCGGCTCGCCCACGCCGCCAGCCTGTCGGTCGCCGAGCGACCCGGCGAGGCCTACAACCCGCTCTTCCTGTACGGGGGCGTGGGCCTGGGCAAGACCCACCTCATGCACGCGATCGGCAACGCGGTGGTGCAGCGCTATCCGCGCAAGCGGGTCGTCTACGCCACCAGCGAGAAGTTCACCAACGACTTCATCACCTCGATCCAGCAGGGGCGCATCGACGACTTCCGGGCCCGCTACCGCCAGATCGACCTGCTGCTCATCGATGACATCCAGTTCATCGCCGACAAGGAGCGCACGCAGGAGGAGTTCTTCCACACCTTCAATGCGATCCACGAGGACGGCAAGCAGATCGTGCTCTCCAGCGACCGGCCGCCCAAGCAGATCAACACCCTCGAGGAGCGTCTGCGCAGCCGCTTCGAGTGGGGGCTCATCGCGGATCTGACCGCGCCTGACCTCGAGACACGCATCGCCATCCTGCGCACCAAGTCGGAGGAGCAGGGGGTGCGCGTGGCTCACGAGGCCCTGGAGTTCATCGCGCGCAAGGTCGTCAGCAACATCCGCGAGCTCGAGGGTGCCCTCAACAGGATCGCCGCCTACGCCTCCATGCAGGGGATCCCCATCACCGTCGAGGTGGCCCAGGCCGTGCTCACCAACGTGCTCTACAGCCCTCGCAAGCGTGCCGTCACGCCAGAGCGCATCGCCGCGGCCGTGGCCCAGTACTACGACGTCGACCTCGAGGCCCTGCGCGGCCAGAAGCGCGACCGGGCCATCGTCGTGCCCCGGCAGATCGCCATGTATCTCATGCGTGAGGAGACCGATGTCTCGCTCCTGCGCATCGGCGCCGAGCTCGGTGGGCGCGATCACTCGACGGTGCTCCACGCGTGCAAGAAGATCGATCACGAGCTGGCGCGCAACGAGGAGCTGCGGCGCGAGGTCGCGGCCGTGCGCGAGTCCATCTTCGACGACGCCTAGTCGCGTTGGCTGACCCTCGCGCGGCAGCCCTCCTCGCGCGGGGACGCCCGGCAAGGGCCTCGCCCGCGCCCCTGGGAGTCGTGGGCGTCGCGTCGATCGGGTGGCGGCGCTAGGCGGGGCCTCGCGCGCCCCCTGACGGATCCGGGTCCAGGTGCTCGGCGGTACGCTCGTCGGCGATCATCCGCTCGTGCGCGACCACAGCCGCCTCGTGCGCGGCGTCGCCGCTGCGGCCACTGAGCCGGTGGTCGAGCTCGGCGAGGACGCCGCTGCGACTGTAGACCACCAGCACGTCACCGGCCTCGACCACCGAATCGGGAAGGGGCACACCGAGATAGCTGCCATCGACCCGTTCGATGCCGAGCACGACCACGCCTTCCTGGCGCAGGCGCATGTCGGCCAGCCGGCGCTCGGCCAGCCAGGAGTCGGGCTCCACGGGCAGCTCCGTCACGACGTACTCGCCGCCGACGTGCAGCAAGGAGGCGTAGTCGTGCACGTCCAGATCGGTCCAGCGGCGGACGGCCATCGTCGCCAGATGCGTGATGCGCCGGTCGACCCAGCTCATCCGCGATGCGTACCAGATGATGTAGATGCCAGCCACGACCGCGGCCACGCGCACCAGCGTCGAGCCATCGCCGGAGGAGCCGGCCGCCGCCAACACGATCGAGGCCACGACGGCAACGATGCCCGCGTTGCCGGCCAGCATCAGCCACATGATGATGCGTCGCCGTACGGGGTGTCGGACCACGGCCTCGGACTCGCTGGTGGTGAAGCCGGCGCCGCTGAACGCCGAGCGTGCCTGGAAACGTGCCGCCTCGCGCGACAGGCCGGTGGCCGTGAGCGCGACGGTCGCGGCCCGCGTGACCACCAAGGAGAGCATGAGCACGATGAGCAGCGTGAGGATGGCGGTCACGCTGGAACAGTACCCGAAGCCCGGGACGGAAGGCCTGTGGGCAACGGTGTGGAGAACGGGTCTCGCGCCTGCTCCCGGCTCCGAGCGCGGAGTGGATGGGCCCGGGGACAGGCGGGGGCTGGGTGTGGGTGTCCCCGCCCGTCGCCCACAGGAGTTCCCCGACGATGCACGCGCAACACACAGGCTGTCCTCGCTGCTCGCGCGAACGGGGTGAGTAGCGAGGTCTCGTGGACCCGGCTATCCATCAACACGATTCACAGCATGAAGATGACGATGAGATGAGAAGATTAGAAAGACCCGTCTACACCTCGTAGGGAGCTCGTCCGCTCGTGAAGCTGTCCTTGATGCAGGAGAACCTGGCACGGGGCCTGTCCCTCGTCAGTCGCGCCGTCAGCAGTCGGGCGACGCTGCCGGTTCTCGCTAACGTCCTGTTGAAGACCCAGGATGGCGGACTCCGCCTCACCGCTACCAACCTCGAGATCGGGATCTCGGTGTGGGTGCCCGGGAAGATCGAGAACGAGGGGACCCTGACCGTGCCGGCGCGACTCATCACCGATGTCGTGGGTGGCCTGCCTGCCGGCGAGCGGGTCGATCTGGAGATGGAGCAGGACCATACGCTCCTCATCCGCTCGGGCAACTACAAGACGCGGCTGCGCGGCATCGAAGCCGACGAGTTCCCGGTCATCCCCGGCGCCGGTGACCGACCCACCACGCAGATCAGCCAGAAGACGCTCAGGCGAGCGCTCTCAGAGGTGACCTTCGCGGCGGCCGCCGATGAGACGCGCCCGATCCTGACCGGTGTGCTCACCCGGTTCAGCGGTGAGGAGATGACGCTGGCGGCGGCCGACAACTACCGCATCGCGGTCAAGACGCTCGAGCTCATGGGCTCTGTCGAGGAGACCAGCGTGGTCATCCCCGCACGCTCGTACACCGAGCTCATGCGCGTGCTGGGCGACACCGATGATCCGGTCGACATCATCCTGGCCCAGGCCAAGAGCCAGGTCATCTTCAAGGTCGAGACGACCGAGGTCGTGAGCCGGCTCATCGATGGCCAGTTCCCCAACTACCAGTCGGTCCTGCCTACCTCGCACTCGACCCGGGCCCTCGTGGACCGCGATGAGCTGCTCAAGGCGGTCCGCCTGACCGCGCTCATCGCCTCGTCCTCGGCCAACGTCGTGCGCCTGGGCTTTGGCGAGGAGGAGAACCCGGGCGCCATCAGCGTCAACGCCAAGGCTGACGTCGGCGACGCCGACGCCCAGGTGGACGCCCAGCTTGAGGGCGACCCGGTGACGATCGCCTTCAACGCGCGCTACATGGTCGAGGCGCTCGGCAACATGGACGGCGAGCAGCTGGCGGTCGAGCTCAGCGGGCCGTTGGCCCCCGGCGTGCTCAAGCCCGTCGACGACCCCGCCTACGTCCACGTGATCATGCCGGTGCGTACACCCTCCTGACCAGCGTCCTCGCCCGCGTCGTCCACGCTCGGCCCCGGGGCCGCCACGCCTGATGCCCGTGCGCACGCTCACGCTCGACGGCTTCCGTAGCTACCCGCACCTGGAGCTCGCCTTCGGCGACGGCCCGCAGGTGGTGGTGGGGCGCAACGCCGCGGGCAAGACCAACCTCATCGAGTCCCTGGTCCTGCTCTCTACCGGGCGTTCGCATCGCAGCGCGACCGATCCCGAGCTCGTGCGCTGGGGTTCCGCCTTCGCTCGCGCCGCTGCTGGCGTCGAGAACGATGGCCGTCACGAGCAGCTCGAGGTCGTCATCCACGCGCCCGGTGCCGGCCCGGGGGCGCGCAAGCGCGTGCGCGTCAACGGTGTGAACCGTCGCGCCACGGCCCTGCGCCCCGTGCTGCGCACGGTCCTCTTCGCCCCGGAGGACATGCTGCTCATCGTGGGCTCACCGTCGCTGCGGCGGAACCTGCTGGATGCGGTGGTGGTCCAGCGCGAGCCCACGGCCACGGCCGTGATGTCGACGTACCAGCGCACCCTCACCCAGCGCAACTCGCTGCTGCGCCGGATCCGCGAGGAGGAGGCCGATCGTGCCGAGCTGCCGTACTGGACGCAGGTCATCACCGAGAACGGGGCCCGCATCCTCGAATGGCGCCACCAGGCGCTGGCGGCCCTGGCCGGACCTCTGGCCGAGGCGCACCGGGAGATCGCGCCCGACGAGACCACACTGACGCTGCGGTACGTCTCCAATGTCGAGCCGGGGCCGGCCGAGAGCCATGAGCACGCCCTGCACCGTCGCCTGCTCGAGACCGCCGAGAAGGAGGTCTGGAACGGAGCTACGCTGGTGGGACCCCATCGCGATGATGTCGCCTTCGAGTCCGGCGGTCGCGCGCTGACCGAGTTCGCCTCGCGCGGCCAGCAGCGGACCGCCATCCTCGCGCTCAAGCTGGCCGAGCTGGAGGTGCTCACGGCGCTCGACGGCCGGCCACCGCTGCTGCTGCTGGACGACGTCTTCAGCGAGCTCGACCCCGATCGTCGCGCCCACCTGGTGCGCCGCATCGGCGAGCTGCCACAGGCCATCGTGACCACGACCACGCCCGACGACCTCGACCCGGCCCTGGTGGCGGCTTCTGCGCTCTGGCGCGTGGAGCCGGGCTCCGTCAGGCCCGAGGCAGGCTGATCCCGTGACCAGCCGAAAGCGACCGGTCCATCGCCTGGGTGACCTGCTGCCGGGCATCGCCAGCCAGCTCGGGCTGGACGAGGAGCTCAGGGCTGCCCGGGCCATCTCCACCTGGAGGCGCATCGTCGAGGAGCTGGTTCCGGCTGCCGCCGGCGCCACGCAGCTGCTGGAGGTGCGCCCACCCATTCTCATCGTCTCGGCCGACGACGCGCCCACGGGCCAGGAGCTGCGCCTCCGCTCCCCCGAGCTGCTGGAGGCCTTCGCCTGCGCCCCGGGGGGCCAGCGGTTAAGGGAACTTCACGTGATCGTGCGGAAGGGCAGATCAGGGGACCGAGCCAAGCCGCGCTAGACTTGACCGTCCATGGCTACCCGACTCGAGATCACGCATGGCCTGATCGCCGAGCCGGACCGGCTATCGACCTCTGCCGACACGCTGAGCGTCACGAGGCCGTCGACGGGCTCGGAGACCCGCTCCAAGGGCGTGCTCTTCGTCGTCGTCGGTTCCTCTGTCCCGGGCCCCCGGGCGCGGGAGGCGACGGCGCTGGTGGCCGAGACCATCCGCCACGAGTACTACTACGACGAGTCGGCGGGCGTGCCGGTCTGCCTGGAGAAGGCCGTCAGGAGCGCCGACCGCCGGCTGCGCAGCAGCCGCGAAGGCGCAGGCCTGCCTCCGGGTTCGCTCGGCGTGGCGGCCGCAGTGATCCGCAACAACGAGCTCTACCTGGCCACGCTGGGCCCGGCGGAGGCGTACCTCGTGCGCTCGGCCCGCCTGCTCATGCCCGACCGCAGCGCGCCGGCCGGCCTGCCCAGCGATGACGGCCGCGCCGTCGACGTCTGGCGCGGGGAGCTGCACGTGGGTGACGGGCTCCTGCTCGTATCGCGCAACCTGACCGAGATGGTGGGCACGGAGGAGCTCAAGAGCGCCATCCTGACCCTTCATCCGCAGGCTGCGGTGGAGCATCTCCACCACCTCTTCGTCGCCGCCGGTGGCGCGGGCTCGGACGGCATCATCGCGGTCGAGGCTACCGAGCAGACCTCGCGCCTGCCGCTCCGCGCCACGGCCCCGGCGGGAGGCGCCTACGGCAACCACGCCAGCCCCATCGCGGAGCCGGTCGGCGGCACGGTCGCCTCGGCCGTGCTCGGCGTGCGCGATGGCTTCGACGGGATCCGGGACCACTTCCTGAACGCCATGCCCCGGCGGCGGGCTACGACCACGGGGCTCTCGGCCACGGAGTCCCGCGCGGAGACGCAGCGGCGCGCGGCCATGGGCCTGCTGGCGCTGGTGGTGGTCGTGCTCGTGGCCGGGCTCGTTCTCGCGCTGGTGCCACGGGGCACCGACGTCACGGAGGTCGCCCAGGTCGCCGGGAGCGACACGGCCCTCAGCGTGGCCAAGGATGCCACCGATCGCGCCGACAACCTGCTGGCCAGCGAGCCGGCCACGGCCACCGAGTACTACCGCGAGGCCTGGGCCGAGATCGAGCGCGCCCGCGCTACGGGCCTCTCCGCGTCTGCGCTCGACGAGCTCGAGGCGCGGGTCGGCAGCGGCCTCGACACGCTCTACGACGCCAAGGCTACGAAGGTCGAGCGGGTGACCCGGCTGCCCGACGGCCAGGATCCCGCCTACCTGGTGCAGGGACCCCGGGGTGGCGCGATCTACATCGACCGCGCCGACGGCGTGGTCTATCGGGCCAACCTCAAGAACGGCAAGATCGCGGACATCATCCACGAGGGTGACAATGCCAGCGGCGGCAAGACCATCGGCCGGCCGGTGCAGCTGACCGTGGCCGACTACGTCATCGCGGTGGATGACAAGGCGCGCCCCTTCCGCTGGGGCCCCTCCAACAGCGCCGGAGCCGGCACGCTGGCCAAGATCAACCTGCGTGGTCGCAGCGCCTTCGAGCGGAACCACGGCGACGTGGAGGCGTACGACCCGCCCGTGGGCCAGTACCGCATGTACGTGGCCGAGCCCTCCCTGAACCAGATCATGCGCTACACGCAGACGTTCGACGGCAGCGCCTTCGACGAGCCCACTGCCTACCTCGCCTCCCAGACCTCGGAGGTGAACCGGTTCGATCAGCTCTACATCGACTACGACGTGTACGCGCTCTTCGACAACACCCTGCGCCGGCATCGCTTCGGCAAGTACGACGGGACCTTCGCGCTGGGCGAGCTGCCGGACGACGCCGACCTGCGCCCCGGTCACGACTACCGCCTCGTCGACGGCTCCGGCTCAGCCACCTCGATGGGCCGTGTCTATCTCTACGACGCCAGGCACGGCCGCGTCGTCGGCTTCAGCAAGGAGGACGGGCGCTACCTGGCCCAGTGGGCCCCCCGCGGCGAAGGCGGCGAGATGGACGATGTGCGCGGCATGTACGTCATCGAGGGCGGGCTCAACAAGAAGGGCACCAAGCGCAAGAACGACGTGCTGGTGTGGATCACGCCCAGCGGCATCTACCGCACCACGCTGGTCATGGGCTGAGGCTGTGCCGCTACCGAGCCGCAGCCGGCCACACCGCTAGAATCGGATCATGAACGGGGCAACACGAGAGATGGTCGTCGAGAGCGTGCGGGTGCACATGCTCTCGTCCCAGCACGTGGTCATCCTGCGCGAGGCCAACGCCGAGCGCTACCTGCCCATCTGGATCGGCTCATGGGAGGCTCAGTCCATCGCCATGCGGCTGCAGGGCGTCGAGGCCGAGCGGCCACTGACCCACGACCTGCTGGCCAACATGCTCGAGGAGCTGGCGGTGAGCGTGCGCCAGGTCATCGTGTCGGATCTGGCCGACGAGACGTATCGCGCTCGGATCGTGCTGGTCCAGGGCGGCTCGGACTACGAGATCGACGCCCGACCCAGCGACGCCATCGCCCTGGCGGTGCGTGTGTCGGCGCCCATCTTCGCTACCGAGGCCGTGCTCGATCGCGCCGGCGTCATGCCCGAAGCCGACGAGGAGGAGAAGCTCAGCGTCTTCCGCGAGTTCGTCAACTCCCTCGAGGCTGAGCCGGGATCCGGTGCCGGTGGCCCCGGGCCGGCCGGCGGTCAATCGCCCGGCCCCCCGGCCCCCGATGACCGCGACGACCGGCCGCTGGACGATCGCCTCGGCGACGCTGACGAGGGCAAGCGCTAGCCGGCGTCGGCACCGTGCTCATCGAGGATGGGCCTCCCACGGCCGAGCGCCCTCGAGCGGTCGACCCACAGACGCAGTCGCAGCGACCAGAAGTCGCGCACCGCCCGCAGCACCACGCGCGGGTCGGCGCCCGAGGCTCGTCCCGCCGT
>JASFQX010000013.1:0-11138 GCA_050115215.1 Chloroflexota bacterium | reverse complement strand
GGTAGGCGCCGTCATGCCCAAGGCCCGCCCGCGTTCGCTGCTCCGTCGGAGCGTCGTCATGCTCGCCGCCACTGCGCTGGTGGCCCTGTCCCTGCCGGCCGCGAGCGAGCCGCTTGCAGCGGCCGCCCCGTCGGAGAAGGGCTGGCAGGCACGCCAGGTGCGCACGGCCACGATCAAGGCGCGCGATCGCGAGCTGACGCAGCGGCTGCCGGGCTCGACCAAGCTGGGCTACCACCCCCGCACCGGCCGTGTCCGCTTCATCAGTGGCACGCCGGCCAGGCCGCTCTCCGAAGGCCTGCCAGGCGTGGCCGCCGGCAAGCGCACGCTCACCGCTGCCGACGCTCGTACCAAGGCCCGCCGCTTCGTCGACCGCTACGGCTCGTTGTTCGGCCTGACCGATCCCTCCACCGAGTTGCGTCCACGAGCTACGCGACGCAGCATGCCGCCGGCCTTCGGGGCGGCCTCGGATGCGGGCGCGGGCCTGCCCAACGCTACGGTCCGCTTCGAGCAGCGACGGGGCGGCGTGCCGGTGATGGGCGGCGAGATCGTGGTCCAGCTGAGCGAGGAGGGCGAGGTCCTGTCCGCGGCCGGCGAGATCCTGCCCTCGGCGACCGTCGCCAGCGCCCGGGCCGCAGTCGGGGCTGCGCAGGCGCGCAGCACGGCCGCGCGCTGGCTGGCGCGCGAGGCTCGTCGCTCGGCGTCGACGGTCCGCGCCACCTCCGAGGGCCTGGCCTACTACGACCCGCGCATCATGGACGATCCCGCGCTCTCCGCGATGGGCACGCGCCTGGTCTGGCGGATCGATACGCGCCTCGCCGCGACCACGACCAGCAAGGCCCGGCGACGGCTCGTCCTCGTGGACGCCCGCAGCGGCCAGGTGCTCACGACCATCAGCCGCATCATCGAAGCCGGGGAGGGCCCCAACCGGCGTGTCTGCGACAACCGCAACGTAGCCGGCCGGTCGTGGACCTGCGACGGTCCCTTCGCCCGGGTCGAGGGTCAGTCGGCGGCGGGCATCCGCGACGTCGACGCGGTCTACCGGCTGATGGGTGTGACCTACGACTACTACCTGAGCCGCTTCGACCGTGACGGCGTGGATGGTCAGGGATCGCGCATGAAGGCCACCGTGCGCTACTGCCCGGGGACGGGCTGCCCCTGGAACAACGCCGAGTGGCGCTGGGGCTCGCAGCAGGCGACCTTCGGGCGGGGCTGGGCCAGCGCCGATGACATCGTGGCCCACGAGTACACCCACGGCGTGCTCGACGCGGAGGCACCGCTCTTCTACCACTACCAGTCGGGCGCCATCAACGAGTCCTACGCCGATGTCTTCGGCGAGCTCATCGATCTCAGCCACCCCGGCGGCAAGGACACCCGCTGGAGCAAGTGGAAGATCGGCGAGGACACGCCCATCGGCGTCTTCCGGGACATGCGCGATCCCACGCGCTACGGGCACCCCGACCGCGTGCGCAGCCCCAAGTGGCACACCGGCGCCTCGGATGACGGCGGTGTCCACCGCAACAGCGGCGTCGGCAACAAGGCTGCCTACCTCATGGCTGCCGGGGGCAACTTCCGCGGCTATCGCATCAAGGGCATCGGCCGCGAGCGCACCGCGCGTGTCTGGTACCAGGCGCTGACCTCGCGCCTGACCCCGGCCGCCAACTACGTCGACCTGGGCGACGCGCTGGTCTCGGCCTGCACCGACCTGGCCGGTGGCAACGGCATCACGCTCGCTCACTGCGCGTCGGTGCGCGCTGCGACACGAGCCACGGAGATGCACCTCCAGCCGAAGAAGGCGGCTCCGGCCACGGCACCCATCTGCGGACCTCGCAAGACGCCGGTCGACGTCTTCCGCGACGATCTCGAGGACCCTGGCTCGGGCGCGTGGGTGGCCCTGAGCTCGGTGGGCGCCAGGAAGGGTTGGTTCTGGCCGCAGAACCCCAACAACACGCCCGGCTGGGATGGCACCTGGGCCTCCAGTGGCTCGGTCAACTTCTACGCCCCCGACCGCGCCAGCCGTTCCGACTCCACGATGCGCATGACCCAGGCGGTCATGCTGCCGCCGAACGCGTTCCTGCGGTTCGGCCACGGCTACGCCTTCGACAAGGATGCCCGGCGCCGCTACGACGGCGGGATCGTCGAGATCAAGGTGGACGGTGGCCCGTGGCGTGGCGTGGCCGGCCTCTTCACCCACGGCCGCTACAACGGCCGGATCGCCACCGGCACGGGCAACCCGCTCGCCGGCAAGCGGGCCTTCACAGGCAACTCCCGGGGCTGGGCCAAGGCGCGCATCGACCTCTCGGCGTTCGGCGGTTCTCGGGTCAAGGTCCGCTTCCGCATGGCCGCTGATCGCTCGGTCGGTGGCCGCGGCTGGTACATCGATGACGTGCGCATCTATGCCTGCGCGCGTGACGACGACAAACCCACCGGCGCCGTGGTCATCGAGGACGGCGCCGCCAGCACGACCAGGGCCAGGGTCTCCCTCGGGCTCAGCTGGGCGGATGCCAGCACGTGGGTCACGAAGGTGCGACTGTCGGCCAGCCCCAAGCTCAACGGCAAGGGCGTGCTGCTCAAGGGCATCACCATGCCGGTGCGAGAAACGGTGACCTGGGACCTTTCCGACACGACCTATGGCGCGTCCGGGAAGCCCGGTCGGCGGCAGATCTACGCGCAGTACCGCGACGCGGTCGGCCGCTGGTCGACGGTCGTCTCCGATGCCATCGAGTGGCGGTCCCCGTAGCCACCGGTCACGACGGCGCCGACGACCGGTCAGCAGTCGGGGTCGGGACTACTCGTACACGCGCTCGATGTCGAGCGAGACCCGGGCGGTCTCCCCGTCCTTCTTCTTGGCCCAGCCATTGGCCTTCATCCGCGCACAGCTGTCTTCCTTGATGCCGATGGCGGTGCGGACCTTGCCGTTCCGCTCGAACATCTGCACGCGCTTGATCTGGTCGATGCCCTCGTCCTCGAACTGGCCAGGTTCGATCCGCTGGTCCGAGGCGATGTCGACCGGCCCGTTGAAGGTCACGAGGATGGCACGCTTGCCCTGCACCCGCCCGATGTCGAAGCGATCCTGGAGCGCCTGTGGCGTGGACCACTGCATCGTCACCGTGGTCGGGTTCTTGACGTTCTTGGTGGTGGTGCGCGACAGCTGCCAGTAGACCTGGTCGTACTGGGTGCCGTCGTCCGCGGTGCGCAGGCCGGCCTGGACGTCGCTCAGGAACCACTTGCCCCTGCTCAGGTCCTTGATGGCGGCGTCTTCGCAGGTGTAGTCGAACTTGGTGGCGTTGGCCTTGGGCAGGACCTCGCCGTCCTGAGCGTCGCCGCCGCTGTTGGTCTGGCCGCTGTCGGGATCGCCGGCCACTACCGGCGCGGGGGTCGGCGAGGGGCTGGCCGCGGCCCCGAAGAAGCGGCCGCCGCTGCTGAGCAAGCCCCCGCCGCCGGTGAAGGCGAGCGTCCCTCCGGCCAGCAGCAGCACGATGACCATGACGAAGCCGATCGAGGCCGAGACGCCCGAGCGACGGACCTTGGGCAGGTCGACGCGGCCGGGCGCGACGCCACGGACCGGGTCATCCGCGCCGGCGATGGGCAGGCCGCAGTTTCGGCAGGTGCGCGCACCGGGCTCGTTGGTCAGCCCGCAGGCGGGACAGCTGACCCCCTTGGGAGCGGCGCCGGGCGTCCACGGCTGCCCGTGAGCGACGCTCTGGGGTCGGTTCGATGCAGTCATTCGCCCGGATGGTGCCACAGGCCCACGATTTCCGGGTACGCGGTCACCGCCGCGCCGGCGTCGCGCAGCCCGATCCGCGCCTCAGGTGGCGCCGATGGCCTCCCGTACCGCGGGGATGACGTGGCGACCGTAGGCCTCGAGCTGGGCCTCCTCGTCGCCGTTCATGAGATACACGTTGAACTGATCGACGCCGGCCTCGCGCAGCTCCAGCAGGCGCCGCACGTGCTCTTCGGGCGGACCCACGATGCTGAAGCGGTCGGCCACCTCGTCGGACACGAACTGTGCGTTGTCGGAGCCGACCTCGGCATGGTGCCGGTAGTCGTAGCCCTCGCGGTCGCGGATGTAGCCGGTGAGCGAATCGGGTAGCTGCTCGCGGGGGTACTTGTTGACCAGGTCGACCACGTGGTTGGAGACGAGGGCCGGGAACCAGCGGACCCGCTCGCGGCATTGATCGATGGGCCCTACGTGCGCCGGCGCTGCGGCCTGGACCTTGATCTCCGCCGGATCGCGCCCCACCTCCTCGGCCGCGACGCGCATGATGCCGATCATCCACTTGAGCAGGTCCACGTCGGCCAGCTGCAGGATGACGCCGTCGGCGGTGCGGCCGGTCATGCCCAGCACCATCGGGCCGTATCCGGCGATCCATACCGGCAGCGGGTCGCCCGGCGTCCAGGGCAGGTCGAGCTGGGTGTCCAGATAGGTGGCGGGGCGACCCTCCACGAGGTCCTTGATGATGCGCACCGCGTTGTCGAGCACGCGCGTCTTCACCGGGCCCTTGCCCAGCACCCGCTGGGCGCTGTCGCCACGGCCGATACCCAGGTCCATGCGTCCGCCCGAGATCTCGTCGAGCGTGGCCAGCACGCTGGCGGTGACGGTGATGTCGCGCGTGGCCGGGTTGGTCACACACGTGCCCAGGCGCATGCGCTCTGTGTTCACCGCCATCAGCGTCAGCAACGGATAGACGTCTTTCCACAGGATGTGGGAGTCGAACAGCCAGCCGTAGCTGAAGCCGGCCGCCTCCGCCTGCCGGGTCAGGGACACGGTGCGCTCGATGCTGTGCTCGGGCTTGAGGGTGAATCCGAAGTCCATGGCGGGGCAGACTACACGCCCTGGGCCTTACGCGGGAAGCCCCTACGCGGGAAGCCCCTACGCGGGAAGCCCCTACGCGGGAAGCCCCTCCGCGTCCAAGGCCGGGGAAGTCGGCTGCGCCCGCGGCCCCCCGGCGCTGAACGGCAGCAGCACGCCGGCCACGACCACGAAGGGCAGGGTCACCGGTGGCAGCCATGAGAGCAGCGGCAGGGCCAGGCCCCAGGTCCGACCCCGGGCAGCCAGGAACGCGGCCGGCAGCACGAGCATGGTCAGGTAGTGGTCCCACAGCAGTGGCGACAGCAGCAGCGAGGCCGTGGCCGTGACCACGAAGCCAAGCTCCGCGTCGCGGCGCAGGCTCAGCACGATGGCGGCGATGGCCACCCCATAGCCGGCCAGGAGGGCCAGTTCCGCAAGCCCTTCGTCGGCGCCGAGCGCGAGGAGCGTGGAGCTGAGGTCGTCGTTGCGCTCGACGCCGGTGACGCCGCCGAGATTGACCAGGACCGTCAGGTACTCGCGGTAGCCCTCGATCCCGACCACGGGCAGCGTGAGGACGATGAGCACGAGCCCGCTGCCGAGCGTCCAGGCCACGGCCCGCCATTGACGACGCAGCAGCTGCCACACGAGCAGGATGCCGAGCATGGGCCGGACCGACATGGCCAGCGCCTGGGCCACCGCACCCGCAGGCTGGTCCAGCCAGCGCCAGGCCGCCGCCAGCGGCAGCAGCAGCAGCACGCTCACGTTGCCCAGCACCAGGTCACGGGTGGCCGCAAAGCTGAGCGCGGCCACGCCGAAGGCGGCGAGGCGGACCCAGCCGGGGACCGGTAGCAGCAGGCAGGCGGTCACGAGCGCAACCACGTGCAGCAGATACCAGACGGTGATGGCGGTATCGAGCGGCAGCGCCGTCAGCGGCGTGACCGCGATGCCCAGCGGCGGCGCGTACATGTAGAGCCCGTAGGGACCCGGTCGGTAGGGGCCCTCGAGCGTCTCGGCCTGATAGAGGCTGCCGGTGGCCTCGAGACGGACCGCGGCGTCGGCGTAGGCCTGGAAGTCGTAACCCCAGCCGTCACCACCAGGAAACGTCAGGAAGCCGGCCACCAGCCACAGGCTCCCAAGCGCGGCCAGGGCCAGGCCCAGGAGCAGGCGCCGGTCCGGGCTACGGTCGGACGAGGTCCTCGTAGGCGTCGGGGCGGCGGTCACGGTAAAACTGCCACGTGTCGCGCACCTGCTTGACCATGTCGAGATCCAGATCGCGCACCATCAGCTCCTCCTCGTGGGTATCGCCGATCTCGCCCAGGTACTGGCCCCGCGGGTCGCAGAAGTAGGACTGCCCGTAGAAGTCGTCGTCGCCCAGCGGCTCGATGCCGACCCGGTTGATGGTACCCACGAAGTAGCCGTTGGCGACCGCGTGTGAGCGCTGCTCGATGTGCCAGAGGTATTCGGACAGGCCGCGCGAGGTGGCGCTGGGGATGAGCACGATCTCGGCCCCGTTGAGGCCCAGTGCCCGCGCCCCCTCGGGGAAGTGGCGGTCGTAGCAGATGTACATGCCGAACTTGGCGATGTCGGTCTCGAAGACCGGATAGCCCATGTTGCCCGGCCGGAAGTAGAACTTCTCCCAGAAGCCCTGCACGTGCGGGATGTGGGTCTTGCGGTACTTGCCCAGGTAGGTGCCGTCGGCGTCGATGAGAGCGGAGGTGTTGTAGTAGATGCCGGAGGCGGTCTCGTCCTCCTCGTACATCGGCGCACAGATGACCATGCCCGTCTCCTTGGCCAGGTCCTGCATGCGCGCGGTCGTCGGCCCGTCGGGGATGAGCTCGGTGTACTCGTAGTACTTGGTGTCCTGCACCTGGCAGAAGTAGGGCCCGTAGAAGAGCTCCTGGAAGAGGATGAACTGGGCACCCTGCTTGGCCGCCTCGTGAGCGTAGCCCTCGTGCTTCTGGATCATCGATTCCTTGTCGCCCGTCCAGGTGGCCTGGACGAGGGCGCCGCGGACGACTCGGGACATGCGGGGACCTCCAGCGATGCTGTTCCGTTCGGATCGACGGAGCGTACACCGCTGCATCAAGCGCTCGTGCGGCCGGGATGTCGGAGTGGATGGCAGGCCTCTGGACGTGTGGGCTGTCGGGTCGGCTACACCGCGACCGCTAGCTGAAGGCGGTCATCGCTCGCGCACGTGGTACACGCCGGTCGCACCGTCCCTGCGGGCGAACGTCATGCGCAGCTGACCGCCGTGGACATGCGGCTTGACGTCCTTGCCGCTGGCGCCGAGGCGGTAGGTGTAGAGGATGGCGGTCTTGCGAGCGGCCCACAGGTCGCCGTTCTTGGTGAAGACGATGTAGGTCAGGTTGCTGTGATGGGCCAGGTCGACGCCCCCGAAGGCCTTCCTGAGGAAGTCGACACGCCACGAGCCGCGGACGCCGGAGGTGCTCTTGGTGGCGTGGTAGGTGCCCTTGCCCTTGCGCACGAAGGCGACGTGCGGTGCGTTGGACGGTGAGTCCCACGGGAAGAGGCCCGGGGTGTGGTCGAGCACCAGCGCCACCTCCTTGATGCGCCCGTTCACGAACTTGGTCTTCTTCCAGCCTGACGATGTACGCACGGCGTACTTGAGCCCGTTGGCCCTGGCCGTGCCGTCACCGTAGGCCACGCGCGGCGCCCCGCCGTGGGTCAGGGCCAGGGCTGGGGCGCTGGTGCAGCAGTCCGTGTCGATGGTCTGCTTGACCGTCCAGCTCGTGGAGCCCGCGCCGCCCTTGATGAACTTGAGCTGCTTGGCGCCGGTGCGGAAGGCGATCGAGAGCATCGGGCCGTACACGCCGAGCGACGGGTGTGAGGCATTGCCGGCGAAGCGCCGGGTCGCTTGCCAGCCACAGCCACCGCCACCCGAGGCCTGGTCACTGGACACGGTCCAGATGCCGCGTTGTCCGTCGACCTGGCGGGCGAAGGCCACGTGGACCACGCTCCCGGCGACGCCGATGCTGGGCTGCCGGTCGTTGAGCGAGGTGAGCCGGCACTGCGTCCAGCTGCCCGATGCGTTGGTCACGTACCAGAGACCGGATGAGCCGCGCTCGATGGCGATGTGGGTCGCTCCCGCGCCATCGGTGACCATCGCGTGCGTGGGCGCGTAGCCGGCCTCGTACACCCGCTTGGGCTTGGTCCATTCGGAATGGAAGGCGGCGGCCGGCAGGGCGGCCACGAGGAGGGCGACCGAGGCGATCGCGATCGCGATGGCCGGGGTCAGGCTCAGGCTGCGGGGTCGGGAGACAGATCGGTCCATGGTCCGTCGACCATGCCGCCATCAGCCCGTATCGTCCCCGACCCGATGGTCCTGCCGTGCCGTCAGTGGCACCACGCGGTCGTCAGCGCAGCACGAAGAAGCCGTCGAACTCCACGCGCTCGAACGAGTTGACGGGTTTGACCACGACCTTGTGCTTCCTGGCCTCGCCCCAGTTCTTGGCCCACACCAGCTGGCGCTTCCTCACCGTCGGGCGGTCCAGGTCGACCGTCGCCACGCGTCGGCCATCGACGAGTACCTTGACCTTGCCCATGCCCGGGCCGGTACGTGCCATGAGCGCGATCGAGCGCCCCGTGAAGATCGTCTTGACGGGCTCGGGCGGGGCGTCGGCGGAGGTGCCCACGAAGCCGGCGATGGTGGTGCCGGCAGGTCCGCGCACCGCAGCCCGCCGCCCGGCGCCGTAGGACCAGGCGCCCCAATTGCCCTTCGTGTCCCTGGCCTTGACGCGGAAGCGGGTCTTGGCCCCCAGCTTGACCCAGGCGTCGGTCTTCCAGCCCTTCGGTCGGGCCAGGTCGACCGTCTTCCAGCTCCCGCCTTCCACCTTGCGCTGCAGCTTGAAGCGGCCGATCGCAGCCGACCTCGGCACCGGCTTCCATTTCACCGTGGCCGCGCCCGTGCCCATGCTGTTGCCGACCTTGAGCACGACCCTGGGCCGGCTCACCGATGGGCCGACCCTGGACGACCACACGAAGTCCAGGTTGGGGCTGAAGTACTTCCGCAGGATGCGATCGTACGACCAGCCGTCGGTGGCGCAGGCCTGCACGCTCCGGGCGTACAGCTTCCACCCGTTCGCGTCGGCACCGCAGGTGGCGCTGCTGCCGGCACGATACCCGGTCAGGAAGAAACGGCCATTCTTGCGCAGGCTCAGGCCCCAGGTCTTGTCGATCGCCGTCCACTGGCGCGCGGTCGGGCTGGCGTAGTGCTTGTAGAGCTGGTCGGCCGTGTCATCCCGGACGTCATAGCAGGTTCCGCCGCGCACGTAGTGCGAGCGGTGATTGCCCTTCAACGCGTGGTACCAGGCGTACTGCTTGGTGGCCAGGGCGCCGGCTTCGAGCGTGGCCATCTTGAGGCGGCTGGGCCACTCGCCCGAGGCCATGACCTTGGCCACGTACCGGCGGAAGTCGACGGTCTGGACCTTGCCCGTTCGGGTGCGCAGGACCCGGATCGTGCGTGGCGGGTTGGTGGTGCTCGTCCAGCCGGTGCATGAGGACCCGCCAGCGACGGGTTCGGGGCTGGCGACCTGGGGGACGATCAGGGCCGAGAGGGCGAAGACCGCGCCGACCGCGAGGCGGAGCCCGGTGTCGACTCGGGTCGTGCGGCCAGGTGTCAGAAGCGCCTGTGGCGTGCGCGCTGCGGGGATGGGCAATGGATGCCTCCTGGGTCGCTGGCGAACGCTGGGGCGAACGCGAGCGAAGGTGCCGCGCGCGACAGGGACGTGAACGCAGGCGGTCCGGATCTGGGATCCCGGACCATGTCCCCGACACGCTGGGTGTGCCGGGAGACGGAGGCGAGCGGGCGACACCTGGGAATGCGCCTCGACTCACGCTGGGAACGACCACGGCGGACGTTCCGACCTGGGCCCTGCCGCTGGGACGGCGGGTCTTTGGTTGATCGAGCCTCGTTGGCGTGGCTGTTGCCGCTTGAGCCTAGCAGGCGTCTGCCGCTGTTGCAGACGCGTGAACGCGCCTACGCCCTCGACTTATCCACAGAATCGACGACCGGGCCGCTGCTGTCGCGGCCCGGTCGGATGTGCGATGTGGAACGTGGGGGTGCCGGTTACACCTCGCGGGTCCGGAAGACCTGCCAGGCGCCGACGAAGGCGGCCACGCCTGCAGCCCAGTAGGTGAGGCGGCCGAGCAGGTGCAGGAAGTCGTCCGAGACCCCACCGAGACGCGCCCACGCCAGCAGGTTCATGAGGGCCAGGATGGCAAGCGAGATGCCGAGCGCGGCGATCAGGATGCGATAGCCCTTGCCGAAGTCGTAGTGACCCCAGCGGTGCACCCAGATGGCCAGCACGGTGAGAACGGCCAGCAGGACCGAGAAATCACCGACCACCGGGTTCTCGAGCAGGAAGTCGAAGATGAAGTAGGAGACCACGACGATGAACAGCGCGGCTCCGAGCATGAACTGCTCGCCGGCCACGAGCTTCTCGCGCACGGCGCTGACGGCCGCCGTCGCAGCCGCGGTCGCCTGTTGCGTCTGCGACGCGCCCGATGACTGCGCCGGAGCTTCCGGTTGCTTGGCCGGTGACTCCTTGGGGGTCTCCTTCTTGGGTCCGGACATCGACGTTCCCTCCTGTGTGGCAGGCCTACCTTGCGAATCTAGCGGGTCCCGTCCCTGTCGCGATGACCCACTCGGCTGCACAGCAGACAGGACCATCGGACAATCCGCGCTCCGCAGTATCACCTACCGACGTGACAGCCTCAAGTCCAGGCGGATCGCCGCGACCGGCGGACCTCATTCGCCGAAGGGACGAGTGAGGTCCGGCGCGGCAACCTGCGGTCAAGGGGGGTGATCCCCGTACCTCCGGCCCAGCGCCCGTGGCGTCGACATGACGATGCCCACGACCGACGCCGCGACATAGCCTCTGTGGCAGCGCCGGTTCGCTCAGGCAGGCGAGCGGCCCGGCGCCTTTCCCCTCCCTTCCCGGCTTGCGTCAGACTGCCTAGATGCACCTCGTCGCCGCCGCGGTCAGTCTCCTCCTCGCGCTTCCCTGGGCCACCGTCGGGGCCACGCCGGAGCCGGTTCCCTTCCTCGAGTGGGAGGTCGTCTCCCGGCGACCGCACGACACCGGATCGTTCACCCAGGGGCTGCTGCTCGATGGGCAGGGCCGTCTCTTCGAATCTGCCGGCCAGTACGGCGAGTCCGACCTGCGGGAGGTGGATCCGCTGACGGGAGCAGTGCTGCGGCAGCGACCGCAGCCGGATCGACACTTCTCCGAAGGCCTGGCCCTGGTCGGCGACGAGCTCGTCCAGCTCACCTACCGGGAAGGCCTGGCGCGACGTTTCGATGCCGACACGTTCGAGCTCTTGGAGCGCC